>CALMSM010000083.1 GCA_937872425.1 uncultured Candidatus Saccharibacteria bacterium | reverse complement strand
GGCCAGCATACGAAGTACTACGCCAATGTGTCCAGCACTGTCCTGAGACAGGGGTTGGCCTGGGAGTTACAAGCGTACATGATGACCAGCTCGAAACACCAGAGTTGGTACGAGACAGAATCTTGCGAGCCGTAGAATTAGTAGGCGACCCGGCCGACGTCTACCCGTCGCCGGACTGTGGGCTGCGTACACGATTGTGGGATGTGGCATTTGATAAGCTGCGTATTACCGCTGAAGGTGCGCAACTAGCCCGAGCTACTTTAGCCGAATAAAACTACTTCGTATTTGTAACAAGTTTGTTTTATAGTTAATACATATGAGTAACGGAAACATACTGGGTGAGGTACTTCAGGTCGTCGGTGCTGGCGAATCGCATGGGCCAGAGATGACCACTATCGTACTGGGTACACCTGCAGGTGTAGACATCACACAAGATGCTATCCAGGCAGATTTGACTCGTCGCCGGCCAGGACAGAGTGAATTCACCACACCACGTGATGAGGAAGATTTAGGACGAATAACTGCCGGCGTGTTCCGAGGGGTGTCTACTGGCGCGCCTGTGTGTGTCATCGTGCCCAACACCAACACACGTGGACAAGACTACGAGTCGATATCCGGCAAGTTTCGGCCTGGGCACGCTGATGTTACCATGGAAATGAAGTACGGTTTTCGTGATGAAGGAGGTGGTGGCAGGGCATCGTTCAGGACAATGATTAGCGCTGTCGTTGGAGGATCCATTGCAAAACTAATCGTCCCACAAGCTCGATTCACGACATACGTAGATCAGATTGGCGACATCAAGGCGGTCGTAGATGGTGTACCATCTCTCGAAGAAATAGAACGAAGTCCTGTGCGCTGCCCCGACCCGGCCGCCAGCGAACGGATGATGGAGCTGATTCTAGATGTTAAGGAACAGCAAGATTCAATTGGTGGTATCATCAAATTCATCATAGAGGATGCTGGGCCAAACTTAGGCGAACCAATATTTGGCAAGCTGAATGCCCGCATGGCAGCCGCAATGACAGCTATAAATGCAACGACAGCCGTTGAGTTTGGCGATGGCTTTGGCGCCGCGCTACTACGTGGCAGCCAGTACAATGATGCAATTCTGGCAGGATACGAACATGAAGGCATACTCACGGCAACCAATCACCAGGGGGGGACTCAAGGCGGCATCACAAACGGCATGCCGATTACAGGGCGAGTTGGGTTTCCCCCGACGTCAAGTATCGGTGCAATCCAACAAACAATTGATCGTGCCGGTGACCCCACTACTATTCAGATAGAAGGCCGACATGACCCATGTGTTCTGCCCCGCGCCGTTCCGGCAGTTGAGGGTATGGCTGCGTTGGTCATCGCGGACCTTACGCTACTCAACCGTCTGAGCCGAATCTAATCGTTACTTGGGCTCCACCGTTACATCAACGATGCGACCATCAGTTATACTTGCCTGTACATTTACACCGCTCCGAGCTGCTAATTGCCACTCAGAGGGGTCGAGCTGGCCACTTCCGTTCAGATAAGGCTTGGCCTCGTCAGGTTTTTCTTCGTCATACTCAGGATTTTTGGTTGTGACCCACACAATAAACACATCCTGACTAGTAACCCATTGTCCGTCGCCACGACGGCGAGCACAATCTAGGTTTGTTTTAGGTTCTACCGGCTTACTTTCTTCGCGTATGCGGGGAGCGCGACAATCCTGAATAACATAATCCTCAAGCTGCTCATAGTCATATTTTGTTATATACTCCGCCTCGCAATGCTCATACTCATCGGCATCACAAGCGGCGCCTTCTTCAGCAAACCAATCATCGCCACCACACTCATCGTCGTCAGTATTCCACGATAACCATTCGTCATCGACTGCTTCACAGTGGTCAAACTCTTCATGTGGAACCTGGTTCCGCACAACCCCGCTCGGCGCATCAACTTCATCGTAATGGGGCACCCAGTGTTTTCCCCATAATTGACTGTCGAAGCTATGTGCGAATCCAACAA
>CALMSM010000082.1 GCA_937872425.1 uncultured Candidatus Saccharibacteria bacterium | reverse complement strand
GCACGCCAGCCAACGCACCATTGAGCTCTCCCCTGCTATTTCGGACAAAGGCGGCCAGCGAGAGAGCGTATTTGCTAAGAGATTTCGCGCGCGCGGCCTGATAGGCGTCAAGTTGTTTAACGCATTCTACAACACGGAGATAACTGTAGCGACAGCCCATCCTGTTGTACCTGTTCGCTTCGCTGCTAGGGCAAAGCAGATTAGGGCGATGGGGCGTGCGCTGCAGGATAGTTACTTTGCTGGCCCACTCATATTAGGTGGCGACATGAACCACTACCCTGCGCCCCGAGCCGTTGACTATGATGTTGCCGAGGCGGCAGGCATGGAGCGTGTGGACATCGGGAGCGCCGCGACCTGGAAGATGGAAGGTTCGAATAGTGAACGTTTGGGCCGCGTTGCGGCATTTGTGACGCGTAAACGCCTGGGTGACTTTGATGGCCAACTCGATGCCCTGCTCTATCGTGGGGATGGCATGACCGTACAGGATGCGAGCGTTGAGGAAATAGAATCTGACCACCGCGCAATTATCGCTACATTTAGCATACCGAGCATGCCACGCTCACTGACTGGCCGTAGCGACAGACCCCAAGAGTAGAAACTTGACAAATCTTTGATTAAGCGCTATAATGGATTTATATGGAAAGAAACGAATCTGCCGGATTGACAGCTCCTGTTCATGGTCATATTGATGGTAGTGTGCTGGCTGGTAATCTTGCTGCGGAATCAGTCACTCCGGGTGAAGTTAGAGAGCTGTTGCGCATTGCTCGTCATGAGCTTGAAACCGAAGGCGTTGAGTCAACCGTTAATGGCCTTCCAGCTCGCGTTACCAAGGATGCTATTCCTGTAGAGGTTGACGGCAAAACATATCTAGCACGTGTCTATATGCTTAACGCTGTTGGCGAAGATGACGAAGACGTACTCCCTGGTATCGGTTTTGATGAAACTCCCGATGTGGCTATTGTGACCCCAAATGCCAACGCCTTGCGTTTTATGCGTACGTGGTCTAATGACAAGCCAGCGATTATAGCGGACAGCAATGATATGTCACCTGAAGTTGATCGCCCGGAACATGTTGAGATTGTTAGGAATGTTTTACGTGGTATCGCTACACAGATTGCAGAAAGAAAACAGCAAGAAGCTCAAGTGTCGATAGACGCCAAACGGGAACGTGCCGAGAGTCGCAGAGGGACTGCACGGGCGATTGGTAGAGGCGCACTTAAGGCTGTGAAATGGACAGTTGGAAGTGCTGCTGCAGCTGCAGCGGTCGCGGCCGCCGTGTACGGGATTGGCAAAATTGATATCAAATCGTTCGACGACCATCACTACAAACTTGATGGCGGCACAGAACTTGTTTTGGGCGAGAGTGGACACCCAGAATTTTCTAAAGACTTGTACGACTCATCTTCGTTAAACGCTGAACACATGCCCGGTGTATACGACGATAATCACCACGATTCAGGCGCAACCAGTGATTCGAGCGATACACTGGAAGCATCAGATACGCTCCGCGAAGTTACTATCTATGGCAGCAAGGGTGATTATAAGTGTGAAGAGTTCCCTATTGAACAAGTCCCGCTCGACACTCGACTGGTTGTGTGGACGGATGCAGTGGATGCGAATGGAATTAGCCGAGCAGACGAGTTCACCGTAAAATACGAAGCGAAAACAGGTAGAGTTTGTTGGGACGGCAAAGAACAAGATAAGCATGACGACCCGCGTATTGTTGTGGCACTTCGGCCAGCCTCAGAATCAAAACCTCGTTAAATCGGCAGTTCTCTAATCTCGCAGAATTTAGGCTTGAATTGCCAGTTACCCTTTACTCCCAACAACTCACAGAGCCCGATTATTACCAGCCCATGAGTCACCAGGATTTCTTCCTCGGGCGGGCTTGCAAGGATTAGTTCTGCTTGGCGGAGCGCTGCATCAGGTACTATTTGTTCGTCAAGGCAACGTCTTAGCTCAGTGAGCTCGAGCCCGTGTTCGACTTCGTCTAGTGTTTTATAGGAGGTCGTATGGATGAAGCCTGCGCCCTCTGCGGTTTGTTCGGCGCGCAACATAGTAGACGTAGCGACTCGCGCCGTTGCAATAATAATCCCATGATTTTTCTCGAATTTTTGGCCCAAATCATGAGCTTGTTCCCAGCCGAGTGGCAGTAGCGGTGCATCTGGTTGCCCAAACGCCAGAGAGTTTATATCGTTGGCCTCTGATACACCATGTCGTGCAACAAGTTTGCTCATAATATTTTATTGTGTACCTTTTCTGGCATTTTGCAAGTGCAGCTACTAGTTGTGAGGCGTTGGGCGTATGTTTGGGAATAAGAGCAGCCCTGAAATTGTTAGGGCACAGACTAAAGCAATCAGTGGGCGAAGTATTATTGCTAGCTCTGTCGTGGTGAGGGCCAGGACGTTGACCACCGTAGACATTGCGTACAGGGTCCACGAAAGTGTATTTTCTGTTTTTGGCCATAGGTAGGATTTTCTGATTACTGGTAGATAGCCCAGGCTTACTGCTGTCGTACTCATGTATACCGCCAGACTTGGGTTACTGGTTGTTAACCAGACATATGCGGTGATGGCGGCCATGGCCAGACAGGATATGTCAAACAATCCGAACCCACCCATGCCATGTTTTATGGACAATATGAAAATGACAACCGCAGAACAGGCGCCGGCTATACCGAAATATTTAGTAGTGGTCGCGCCCGCTGATATATAACTGCTTATCCATATCAGCTCCATGATTGCCCATATACCATAACTTGCTCGGGACGGCTTAGTCTCTCCCCTGAAGATACTCATGTAG
>CALMSM010000081.1 GCA_937872425.1 uncultured Candidatus Saccharibacteria bacterium | reverse complement strand
TTGTTTGTTCGTTCCTATTCACACAATAGTTGTTATGGCTACAGTGTAGCATAAGAAAATATGGGATAAAAATGACCCCTGATTACTCAGAGGTCATACTGCTTGTGCTTGGTGATCCCGAGGGGAATCGAACCCCTGTTGCCAGGATGAAAACCTGGTGTCCTAACCGTTAGACGACGGGACCATATATCTGCCAAACTAACCGCACAATTGTATCACAACAGGGGCGGAAATGAAATCCCCCCGGCTTTCGCTGGGGGGACATCGAGAGTGCTTTTACGCGAGCGGTCAGTCATGAAGCTCGTAACTGTGTATTACACTAGCATAATTTTTGTATTCACGCTAGTGGTTATCCACAGGTGGCTCTAGCCGTTGATTCGGCGGCGAGTCATGAAGCGGTGTGCAAGTGCACCTGCTGCAGTGACTGCTGCAAAGATACCAGCTACGCTACCAGCACCCGTATTAGGAAGCTCAGTTGGCTGCTCAACACAAGTTGCGTCAGTCACTGGAACGCTCGGGTTGCTTGGGCAAACCGTGCATTCTTCGCTGTCTGAAGGAACATTTGGATTTGTTTCACAAACCTTACACTCAGGAGCATCTTTTGGATAGTTCTCTTTGCCGGGAACTTCACAGTTCTCTTTGGTAACAGTTACAGGCTTGGCACATGCCTCGCTTGTTGCAGACTTAGCCTGCCCATTAACCATGAAGTTAACTGTTGCGACAACGTTGTACACGCCGTCTTTGTCAAAGGTGTGCTCGTTAGAGCTGCCCGTTTGGCCATCACCGTAGTTGAAGCTAACATCTTTGAATGTTGCACCGTTTTTTGCAGTGTACTTCACGTCAAACTTATACTTACGGTTGTCGATTTTGCTAACAGTCAGTAGGTCACAGCTGTACACAGGAGTTGGAGGAGTAACTTCCTCAACTTCTACTGCAAGAATAACGTAGACACGCTCGTCCCAACAGCCCCATACATCACCAGCTTTGCCCTGGCTGCTAATTGGCACACCAGTTGTAACAATGCTGTCGCTTAGTGGCACAACACCGGTACCGATGCTGTACTGTGATGCAGAACCAGCAATGTATTTCAGCTTAACGGTTTTGCCGTTACAGTTGATAATCGCACCGTCGTTGACAGTACCTGCATTGGTTGAGCTGATGGTTGCGCTTGGTTTCTGAACGCTTGCAGCCTCTGTTGGCAATGCAACTTTGACTTTAGTGCCATGTGCAACACTCGAACCGTTACCACCGTTGTTGTTAGACTTGGTAGCACCGTTGTGTACGTAGACACGCATCTGGATGCGTTGGCCTTTGGTACAGCTTGCTGTTAGTGGGTCAATATAAGGTGTTGATGTGTCACCTGTTGGAGCGGTCGGAACACGTGAGCGCAAGAAGTCGCTCTCTGTGCCAACTGATGGCACGCCAGTAAACACGTTAAATGCTGGGCTTGGCGCCGGTGGCGTGTTAGGGCCTTCATATGGGATTGATATCGCACGGGCTGTACCGGTAGCAAGTACTACTACTGCGGCGATGCCGGCCAGGCCAAGAACGGCCTTTTTAAGAAAACTTGTCTTCATCGTCATTTCCTTTCTTATTTCCTGACTTCTGTGTGAGATTAATTGACTCATGGTTAGTTATCCTCCGGGCACGGGGTGTACTCACTTGGAACACATACGGGCTCTTCACCCTTCAGCGTGGTAGTGGTGATAGGGCCAGTAGTGGTGGTCGTTGGGGCAGTTGTCGTAGTGGTTGGAGCAGTAGTAGTTGTGGTTGTAGGAGCGGTTGTTGTGGTCGCTTCTGTGGTGGTCGTGACGAGTGTTGTTGTAGTCTCGCACGGGGTGTACTCACTTGGAACACACTCTGGCTCTGTACCCTTGTTGGTTGTCGTAGTGATTTCCTCTGGCACAGTAGTAGTCTCTTCTGGCTTAGTTGTCGTTACAACGATAGTCGTTGTTGGTACGGTTGGTTTGCGTACTGGTACGCCTGGCTTTGGCTTCTTCTCGTTGTATCTTTGGAGGAAGTTCTCACAGCCAACTTCACCGTTACCGCTCTTATTGGTTGCAAGCATATCTTGCTCAACAACTTCACCAGCAGCGTTCTTGACGTCCACTTTAGTGATAAGACTCTTTGGGTCTTCATTGATTACTTCGTCATTAGCTAGGCGAAGTTTGGCAACGCCGTTTTCGGTAAAGCGTTCTTTGATTAAGACGCCACTGACTTGTGTGCCTTCTTCAAGCCCAACGGCACGGTAGTCATGCACATTGCCCTGCTCGTCGCAGAATGTGTTGTATACCATAACGTTGGCAGATAGTGGAGCAGTCACGAAGTAATCGTTCTCGAATACACTCACGAGCGCATCACCAGCAGCTTCAGAGTCAGCACTTGGACGAGCCAAGCCAAGAGCGTCATAGACAGAACCATTACGGCTCTCGGCAGTCAATGCCATGTTCTTGGCAACTTCTGGGTTAGCTTTTAGGAATGCAACCTGTGATTCACTGATTGGGTGACCTGTTTTCAGTTCACCAGCAGCTGCCTGGCGACCCTGTTCGTGGTTGAACGGACTACAGCTACCTTCACCAGCGATAGCTTCGGCATATTCCATACCGTTACCGTCAGTACCGTCTGATTCTGGTGCGGTAATAATCGCGTTGCGCACAGCAGTCGTTGGAGCGGTTACTTTGTCAGCTGAGCGGTTGCTCCCGAAGTGCATGTCTTCAAATGTTGCAGCACGAGCGTCCGCAGTATTGCGTTCGCCGATGCCAGGGATACCACCAGCAACACTGAGCCCAACGCCCAACACTGCGGCGCCCAGCACCATGCGTGCCTGACGGACACGGAGGGGGTCTCGTTCGACGATAACTGGTGCATCAACTGCTGCCATGATATCGTAAAACATTCTTTCACTACTCATTGATGGAGCGGCTTCTGTAAGTTGCATTATAAACACTACCTTTCGTTACATTCTTCGCTGACGACTCCCGTGCTCACATGGGCAATACCCACTACTAATACACGTATGACTTCATTCTACCACAAGAGGCATTATATGTCAATGCTTTTTAACATGAATATGCATATAACACAATACGCTTATGCTCACATACAGAAAACCCGCTCTAGGAGCGGGTTTTCTCGTCGTATACGACTTGGTACGCTAGGAGGTTATTCTAACTTTGGGTGACTTTGGCTTACGCTGAC
>CALMSM010000080.1 GCA_937872425.1 uncultured Candidatus Saccharibacteria bacterium | reverse complement strand
AGGTGTATGTTTAGTAAACTGCACTTGATAGAACTTTGCTGCCTGTTCGCTGATTGCATAGAGTGTGTCTTTTAGTTTCGCGTTACCGTCTGGCCTGCCCTTAAATTGCTCCAGATCAACGCCAGCCTTTCGTGCCAATAGCTCAAGTGCGCCACGAAAGTCCAAGCCTTCCATCTCCATGACAAAACTAAACACACTGCCACCTCGGCCCGAGCTAAAGTCATGCCAAATCTGCTTCTCGGGGCTGACGACGAAACTTGGAGTTTTCTCACTGTTGAACGGGCTCAAACCCTTGAAGTTACGCCCCGCTCGCTTGAGCTGTACGTATTCCGCAATCACATCCTCTATATTGAGTCGGGATTTTACCTCTTCAACCGCATCCATACCCCCATAGTAAAGAGAAGTCGTCAACTAGTAAATAGCCACCACCTCTGAAGCACAAGCATCACGAGGCGTTATTGAGATATCGCATGCGCTGCTTCAACTACAGCACGAACTCGTTCTGGTATAAAAATACCTGAGTACTTTTCTGTCTCAAGACTTGATGCCACAAGCACAGTCATGTCTGGCTGGTCACTATAGTCTGCAATATTTTCTATACTGATACCGCTTGCCACTGCTAATCTGCCCGGACCAGCCGCTCTACCCATCGCGGTGATTTTCTCGGCGCTTGGTGGGCTACCAGTACCCGCACCACTAGTAGTCACGACATCTACGAATGGCGCAAGCTGTTCTGCCATCCGGGCTGATTCTGCCGGGTCAGCCGTATACCATTCTGTGTATTTAAAAGAAACGCCCCCCATGAATGCTATTTTCTTTAGACCTGGGTGGTCTTCTCTATATTCTGCTAGCCTCCGCAGGCCTTTCATGGCACCACCAAATGTCTTGGCATAGTCAGTTGCATCATCAAACCACAACGCGTCTGGAGCCCGCTGTATCACCCCCCTATCAAGAAGGTCCTGTGTGTATGCATAGCCCTGAAGTGGGCTATACCCTAGGTAGTTCATGCCGACAAAAAGAGTTGGGTTTTCGCTCGTTACTTTATTGAAAGAGTCAATCAAAGCATCCCCATCGTATTGGCTGGCGGCAGCACCATGATGAATCAAGAACACACCATCAGCCTGAGCGTCTACGGCAATCTGTGTCTGTTCTAGCGCCTGTTCGGGATTGTGTATATGGACTACTGGGTAGACTTTCATTACGATGCCTCCTGTTGCCCTAAATCAGGTTGAGTTTCGGATATAACTCTGTCGGTCACCTGTAAAACATCCTCAAATAAGTGCTCCACAACAGGCCCGTACCATTCACCGACTTCTTGTGCGCTTTGGCCTTCGGCAAGACGCGTTTTTGCTTCTCTGCCTACGTCATTCACGATAGTCCAAAGGCCCTCTGTCACACCCCCAGCCCAGTTTTCTGAAATAACCTCTCTGAGCTTGGCATTATCCCATTTTTTGTTTGCCACCACTGCAAGTTGCGCCTGTACTGGCGCACTCTTAACGCCGCGGACATTCCAGTCAGATGCAGCTGCAACAAGTTTACCGAGTGCGTCCTGCCGAGCCTCCTGTGGGGACAAGTCTGCACCAACAATAGCGCGCCAATCATCACGATACATACCAAGATAATCAGTTATCGATTGCTCATACTTATCCAGTGCAGGCACAGGGTCACTCTCCACGGCAAGGTCTGGTACATCACCATATATAGCACTTATGTCGCCTTTAGTCTGCAAGAAAAACTGGTGTGTTTGGTACTTCAATGATGCAGTCTCTAGATGCGCTGCAACCTCTGTGTTAGGGTCGGCGAGTGCTTCCTGCAAGAGCGGCATCAACTCATTGGATTTTCCAGTCGATGCTAGCTGTCTAATTTCAAAATCTCTCTGCCCCATGTGCTGCACTCCTTGGTTATGTTCATTATACGGCATACTGCCTCGAGCTACGTTCATCTCTCGCCCCCAGATTCCGCGCCAACCCCAACGGGGACCTTGGATTTTCTACTTGCTGCAAGCCTTTCAATGTTCAAAAGCTTAGCAGTTTTGTAGTCACGGCGGATATTGGTTGCGGCAGGCATAACTCTTGCAGTATCATCTGCATCTTCGAGACGATGTTTCAGACTACTAATTTCGTCCTGGAAGTCAAAGTCAACAGACGAGTGTGAGCCTGTTTCGTAGGCGGAGTGACCTTTGCCAGCATGTCCTGTAGCTACCTCTGCTTCGTGAGATAAGAAGTAAGAGCGGACTGGGATGCTCTTCATGCGTCCATTGCGCGAAACAGTCTTGCCCTTTTGTACACGTTCAGCGGTTGATGTCACCAGCTGAATCTCGATACTATCCGCATATTGACCTGCTTCATGTGCGACATATGCATACGCAGATTCCATCTGTGACCCTGATATAGTCCAATCGTCGATTAGAACAATGCGTGCGTCGGCCGGTGCGGAAGCAAGCTGATTAACTTGAGACACAAGACGTCCGTCTAGAGCAGACAACTCTTCGTCGCTAAAATTGGCAAGAATACCATCCAGCAAGAATCTATCACTCTTATTTTTCCCACCTGAAGGGCTGATAGAAGCCAGCACGCATAGCTGCCGGTCGGGGTTTTCACCAAGCCAGCCCTTCCAATGCTCAGCGATACCCTTCATGGCTTCTTGGCGCTCTTTTTCACCTATAAATGTTATGTTCTCAAGCATATCTTGTGCGCGTGCTATGTCAGTTGAGGAAGCCTTTTCGCCCAAATCTATTACTTCTTCAAGAAATCCGACAAGCTCAGCAACACTCTCATGCTCTGTCAGCTCTCGTGTTGGCGTGTATTCGTCTGCATGCGTAGAAAGGTCCTCGTGTGAAACGTAGTGAGTGATGACGTTCGTACGCGCTGGATCAGTCGCAATCTCGAGTAAAGTTGGCGCCCGCTTGACCACCCTATCATTTTCCAGTTTGTCGATGACTGTTTGCTGGTCAAGCTGCTCGTCATACTCGGCAACATCCAATGGTTTTGGCCCTTCTTCAATGGCTGGGGCTTCAGTATCAGCCGTGGCTTCTGGTGGTGTCTCCGCTTGTAGCAAGCTACCTTTTAGCTTAGCTGCTGTTTCATTGCCAAGCAGCGAACCCTTCAACTTCGAACCGGTTCGTTCTGTTAGCGCTGCAGTAGCAAGCGACCCTTTGAGATTACTCGCTTTAGACACAACAGGCGGAGGTGGCAGAGTATCAACCGTAGACTCTTCTTCGAGTGGCTTTTTTATTCCAGCAATCTTGGCCACAAACGAACCGAGTTTTGACAGTTTAGTCGTCTTTTCGGGAGTTACCTCTACTTCAACCGGGTTAGGAATTTCTTGTCCGGGAAACGTTTGATCCCACATAGCTTCATCATAATCTTCAGCTGGCGGAGCAGCGAACCAATCAAAATCATCCGGCACTTCTGCACCAGACATTGGGATGCTCGACTCAGGGGGGGTCATCATCCCTGGGAGTGCATGTTGTTCGGGTATTGCGGGTCGAGCAACTTCGGGAGTTGCTACGGGCGCCAATTCAGCCGCTGGTGGTCGTTCATGCATATTTTTTGTTTTTGAGTTTAACATCTATGATTATACTCTTTTTTGCATTTTTGTCAATGCTGTTTCTTGATAACATTGCAAACTCTAAGCACTAGCGTGTACCATACGTGCATGCAACCCACACAACCTGGACCGATAACGCCTAACCATAATCCGTATGACTTTATCGTAGCGCCGCAAAAACCACCCAAAAAGTCGCTATTTGCCGGTGGTTCACTGGCTGGAAAGCTTTTACTTGGCGTTGGCGTACTCGCAATTATTACTGTTGTACTCGTTGCTCTCGCCAGCTTATCTGGTGGAACAACTAGCAAAGATGACTATCTCAAGTTGCTTCAGCAACACGCAGAGATAATCCGTGTAGCGCAGCTGGGCGAAACGACCGCTAAGGACACCCCGGCGCAGAACCTGGCAATCGTAACAAAGCAGACATTTGAGTCACAACAAACTGTCGTAGACAATATGGCACTCGCTGGAGGCCTCAAAAAAATCAACCCCAAGGAGATTGCTCTGGGTGTAAATGCCGAAACAGACACCAAGCTCACAACTGCCGGTCAGCTAAATCGATTCGACGAAGAGTTCACTTCCATATTGAAGGCTGAGCTCAAAGACTACCAAACAACACTCAAGAAAATCTACGACACGACCAAATCAGCTACGGACAAAGCAAACCTTGAAAAAATAGATAGCTATATTGTCACACTACTCAATGGCAACCCAGCCGCTCAGTCAAAAACCGGCAACACAGACTCCACCCCAGCAACCAATTGATAACTGTGGTGTATCAGGCCCTTCACATCATCGATATCAAGCTGGCCCGTGAGCAAGATAGTATTCCAATGTTTTTTGTTAAGATGGTAGCCTTCCATAACCGATTCATATTTTTCGCGTAATACTTTGGCTAGTTGTGGGTCACATTTGAGGCTAATAGACATTGGGTTTTTGCCCTCGGGTATCAACGCAAACATCTTGCCCTGCCCGGGTTCGCCAGTGCCATCGTGACCAACTTTGTAGACAGCCACACCTTCACCAAACGGGTAATCTAGCCATGCGTTCGGCATGCTCAACACGTATTCTTCTATCGTTTTATGATCCATTTGCCTGGAACCAATCTAGATAGTATTTGAGCTCTGAGATAGAAGCCTGGATATCATCAAGGGCCCTGTGGAGTGCTTGTTTTTTGAACTCTTCACCATGTTTGCCCTGCATGAGAATCTTAAACGACGACACATCAAGCATACGATAATGCATCTCATTGTCGAGCTTAGGCATCCACTGTTTGATAAATAACCGGTCATTATAGATAGAGTTGCCTGCCAATATAGCCCGCTCATCTGGAAAGTGCTTAGCGACAAGTGCCAACAAATCTTGCTCGACATCTGCCAACGGCTTACCCTCATCAAGCTTGCGAATAAATTGCTTACGGTTGCCTTTGTAATCCTTCCACCAAGGGTTGGCATCCATGCGCGTTTCTACCGTTGTCTTGTCTTGCACAATCCGTTGCTCGTAGGTATCAAGTACTGTGAAATCAAAGTCTGTCACAATAGCCGCGACTTCTAAAATCACATCTTTGGCTGGCACTAAACCAGTCATTTCTAGGTCTACCCAAAGCAGACGGGTTGGGTATTTGGCGCTACGATCACTCATTGACACTGATTATACCCCAGTTGTTGGCAAGTATGCGACCAATTTGTGCGCCGCTCTACATCAGTCTGTGTTTGAGCATCTGATTTATGCGTCACGACTTTATAGCCATTCTGCCCAGCAACAATGCCAAACACATACCTAGGTGCAAGCTTTGTGAGGTGATTCTGCTCTGCTGTTTCGAGACACGTATCATGATAGGCGCTACAGTCTTTGCCTAGTTCTATCCAGCGTGATAAATCGGCTGAAGCCGCGAGTTTCATCGTGACATCAATGCTCACACTCCGATTGGTTTCATACTCAAGCTGGTCAAATATAAAGTTACCCATCGAGTACGCAATCAGTTTTCCGTTGTAGGCCTCGGTATTTTGCACCCAGTGGGGACTATTGATAATCACAAAATCCGCACCCTGATCAACCAGCTGATGCCCCACCGATACTTGTCTGTCGTCAGCAGTGTCGCGATACTCTATCCCTGCCTCTACAAACGCGAATACCGGCATGATTTTGGCATATCGGTCCATCACTGCCAGCTCAGACTCTACTGGCGCTCGTGAAAAGTACTGCCAGCCACAGAATGCCACCGGGATAGCGGCGTCATCAGCAGCAGCATGCACAGGGAGGCTCACTACCTCGCATATATTGCTCGTATCGGCAGAGTCATACGTACCAAAAAACTGTGCACCCGAGTTGCTCAAATACTGTCGCGTTTCGGTGAGCCCTATTTCCTGACCTTGGTCATAGGTATGGTTGTTTGCCAAATCGTAGATTGAGAAAAATTTGTTGGCTTCAGGCAGGAATCGAGGCGGACAATTGAATACCAAATTTGCTACCTGTGAGCTAAACGACACCTCGTTATGGGTAATGGGGCACTCTAGTGACGCCGTCCAGCCATCGTATTTTGACCTCTCGAATGTATTCAATTGGCTAAACGGCTGCGCACTATCTGCCCCAGCTACCTGCTCAACACCACGTGACCACGTCACGGTTCCATTCAACAGATAGCGCCCTTCTGCACCCTCTGAGCTAGCCTGGGGTTGCTGCAAACCCTGCGGATTAGGTGCTGTTGTATTGCTCACTCGCTGTTGATACGCCCAAAAGCCAACTGCTCCTAGCATAAGTACAATTAAGCATATCGCAATATATCGTCCGCTGGGCAATCCACCATGCTTTTTGTCATGCTGCCACTTCATGACCCTACTCTAGCAGGTTTGACACCCCTTGTGCACTAGACTACGATGACGGTATGAAACATCGACGACGCACCCTACTCCTGCTAACGTCCATCATACTGGCTACGATATTTGGCAGTGTGCTGCTATGGGAACGACACGCTATAGCCCCAGAGGCGCCGGCACAACCACAATCAGTAGCCCCTGCCACGCCCGAGGCTGAAACAAAACCGAAGGCATTTGATAAAACAGCACTAAGCACCACAGACCCAACAAGTCTGTGGGTCGTTGTCAACAAACAACATCCGCTGCAACCTATTAGCTATGCTCCAACCGATTTGAGATACCCAAAGGTGGCGCTCCGCACGAGTGGCTCGGAGATGTACGCACGCGAAGAGACGGCAACCGCGCTCGAGTCCATGTTTGCAGCGGCGGCAAAAAATAATATTCAATTAATGCTCGCAAGTGGCTACCGATCATACTCACTGCAAACAAGCGTATACAACGGCTATGTACGGACATCGGGGCAGGCACAAGCCGACACATTCAGCGCACGTCCAGGCCATAGCGAACACCAAACTGGGCTTGCGGTAGATGTAGAGCCTGCTAATCGCAGCTGTGAAGTAGATAAGTGTTTTGGCGATACGGTTGAGGGGAAGTGGGTCGCCCAGCACGCATATGAATATGGCTTTATTGTGCGCTATACACCAGACAAGATTGCCATCACTGGCTACGATGAGGAGCCGTGGCATATCCGCTATGTTGGGGTAGAATTAGCCACCGAAATGCACGCACAAGGCGTCAAGACACTTGAAGAATTCTTTGGCATCACCGGCGGGACGTCATACTAGCTACTTTTTGGGGTCAAACTTCAGGCATACGGAATTAATACAGTAGTGCTGACCTGTTGGAGACGAGTCGTCTGGGAACACATGCCCTAGATGACCCCCGCACGTTTTGCATACCGCTTCGATGCGATGCATGCCATAGCTGTCGTCATCAACAAACTCAACAGCGCTGCTTGATGCTACATCCGCGAAGCTCGGCCATCCACGCAAACTCAGCTGAGCTGAGTCATACTTTTGTTCACTCTTAAATAACTCCGTTCCGCAGGCAGCACAATTGTATACTCCGGTTTCTTTGTGATTGAAAAACTCACCAGTAAATGGTGCTTCGGTGGACTTGTCCCGAAGCACTGCGAGCTGTTCTGGGGTCAGCTTATGCGTTAGTTCATCGTCGTGGATATTCAAATATTAGCCCTTCTTTTTGTCGAGCTTATCAAGCTTGAGGGAATGAACGAGCAGATATATCACCAAACATACCGAAAGGAACACAATAAGCGAGTATGCCAGCTGTCCAAGAGCAAAACTCGCTTGCCTGCCCCCGACCGTAACATCCCAATGCGCGGCCGCGAGACCATCTGGATTGCCAATAACCAACCCCACCAGTGGGTCAATAATGCTTGTGACGATATCCTTCACGAGCAACGTAGCCTGGGTACCGATGGCTAAACCGATGGCCAAACCTACTACCCCTTGCTCACGCACAAACTCCATAAATCCTTTTGCTTGTTTTTTCATCCTAGTCTCCTTTTGAGTTAATTATACCGGCTATTTTGCCGCAACCAGGCGCTGCATAGCAAGTGCAAGTGCCGCTTCCTTGAGCGAAAGATCATGCTCGGCCGCATATGCCACCATATCATGGCTCGCTTTCTGGAGATATCGTTCAAGCTGGTCATTCACGTCCGCTTCTGTCCACGCCTCACCCTTACGATTCTGGAGCCACTCGAGGTAACTCACGATTACCCCACCAGCATTTGCAATGATATCTGGCACAATATCCACACCTTTTTCTGTCAGATTATCATAAGCTTGCCCAGACACAGGACCATTGGCAAGCTCAAGCACAATATCTGCATGAATATCATGCTCATTGTCCTCTGTTACTACATCACCCAATGCAGCTAGCACAAGAACGTCGACATCTAGCCCAAGCACTGCATCACGATTCAGAAACTCAGCATGTGTATCATGGAGGTCGTCTATCAAGCCCCTGGTGTGACCATGATGCTCAACAAGCGTGAGGCTATTTTCGTTATTCGCAAAGTCCGTCACGGCCAGAGTGCGCTTGGAGTCAGACACCGCTACAATGCGGACACCGAGTTGCTGCTCAGCAAGCTTTGCGAACCAAAAACCAACATTCCCAACGCCCTGCACTGCCACCGTTAAGTCTTTTGGATTGATATCTTTGGCTGCGAGGTATTCACGCAATACAAGCATGCCACCACGCCCTGTTGCTTCTTCTCTGCCTAAACTCCCACCACGCGCAATAGATTTTCCAGTAAACGATGCCCTGGATGTATCACCGGTCTGCTTTTCGTATTCATCAACATCCAGTCAATGATTGTAGAGTTC
>CALMSM010000079.1 GCA_937872425.1 uncultured Candidatus Saccharibacteria bacterium | reverse complement strand
TATGACTCAGGAGCCTATGAGTCTCCCTACACCAAACCAGCTGCACCAGTGGCTACACTTGTGAATAGTGGGGAATCGATTGTGGTGATAGTGATTACTGCAATCTTTGTAGTCGTTACTGGGTCTATACTGCTCACGCGCAAGCGTGCGTATATTCGAGCCTAAACCTGATTGTTCTTTTGCTTGCAGACTTGTGCTTTGGCTGACACAATGGTCGTATCATTCTGGAGGTAGTAATGGTCGGCGAACACGTTGGAATTGAAACGAATCAAGAGACACAGGGCTACCTGTTGCTGGTTGCGTTTGGTGGTCAGCTTGAACCCAAGATAAACAGAGAATTTATGGTCAATGGGTTCCCTGTGGTCCGTGTGGAGGCGGGGAGCGACCAAGAGCCAGATCTTGGCGACATCGACCTTGCTGGTTGCCGGGGTGTGGTTTTTTCTGGCGGCAACGATAGTGTCTACGATGAATCTGCGCGCTCACTGCCAGAAACCATCATGGAGCTCCCGGTCCCCAAGCTTGGAATTTGCTATGGTCAACAACGCATGGTACATGAGTTCGGCGGGACGGTTGAACTTGGAGAGGTTGGTGAATATGGCAAGACAACCGTAGCGCTTGAAGAAAGCCCACTCTTCAAGGGTATTGGACAGAGCGCCATTAGCGCCCTCATGAGCCACAGGGATGTGGTCACAGAACTACCAGAAGGCTTCAGTGCAATTGCGCATTCTCCTGCGGGGATAGCTGGCGTCACGAACAACTGGGATATTTATGCGGTGCAGTTCCACCCAGAATCAAGTGAAACTGAGTATGGTACACAGGTGCTTCTCAACTTTGCCACCGAGGTGTGTGGCATGCAGCCAGACCCAGCGTTTTCGGAAGACACATACCGCGACCGTGGTGTAGAGCAACAATCGGCATCCGCGCAAAGACTGTTGGGCGCAGTAGGCGTGCATACCAAAGTATTCGAAAGCGGCGGGGTAGACTCCGCGACAGCACAAGTACTGACGACCAATGCAATGCGCTCAATTGGCAAGGGCAACACAGTGTCCGGTATATATGTTGATAACGGTTTGATGCGTCACGAGGATGGCGACACTATTAAGATATTGAATTCCTTGGGCTATCCAGTTGAAACACAAGATTGGTCTGACTTTTTCCTGCATCAGGCGGTGCCGCTCCCAGAGATTGAGGCAAAAAGACGAGGGTACACACACCTGCCAATTATGGACCAAACAACCGACCCGAGCGTTATGCGGCAAATTGTTAAGTATGGGTTTATGGAAGTGCAGCGCCGGGTCGGGGCGATGCTTCGTGAGCACTACAGTGACGCCGAGATTATTGCACTGGTGCAGGGGACAAACCTCGCTGACAAAATTGAGAGTGGAGATCACGGCGGCGACCAAATCAAAGAGCACCATAACTCTGGCGTAGAAGAATTTGTCGATCTGTTATTTGAGCCATTAGCTAGTTTCTTTAAGGGAGATATCCGAAAGATTGCCGTGGCACTTGGATTGCCACCAGAGATTGCCCATCGCCAGCCATTCCCGGGTCCTGGCTTATGCCTAAGGCTACCGGCGAATGCTACGGGTGAAACTATATGGCCATCTGATATAGACAGAAGGCGCAGCAAGCTCGAAGCCATAGCTAGTGGCATTGGCAATGGTGCGCTTAATGCTCATTGGTTGCCGGTACAAGCCACTGGGCAGAAGGGCGATAGTCGTGTTAGGGATTATGCGGTATTGCTATCTGGGGCGTATGACCCTGAGCTGATTGAGCAGCTGGCTAGAGACATCCCAGCTAAAACACTAGCCACCCGTGTGATGTATACAGCGTCAGAAGTTGACCCTGACAATATTGTGGGTACACACCAAATGGTCACCGAGCGCTACCTTGACCCGCTCAGAGATGCTGAAGAAGTGAAGCGCCAATCCGTGGTCACAAATGGCTTAGAGCCAGAGCTCAGTCAACACTACGTTGCATCACTGCCGGTCAGTCTGCAAGGTGACGAGCGCCCAACATTGATGACACGCATGTTTAGGACTGGCGTACGAACAGGCCTCGAAGACTATCTGACGGGCGAGGCTGCGCTCGGCGGTCTGAACGTTGATGGTGAGCGATTTGCGGCGGTACTTAATGATATTGATCTCGCGGCTGATGACTTAGGATATTCCGGAGCGGTCTATGATGCTACATCAAAGCCCCCGGGCACTGTTGAGTTGGCCTAGGTATATCATGCCTAGTATATTTCTATGATTTTTGGTGTGGTGACGTGTGTTTGCAAACTTTACAACATACAATAGTTGCATAATCATCTACACTAAAAACCTAGTATGACACGAATACTAGGACCAGAAGCAAAAGCAACAGAAGCCGCGGATTGCGGTTTTTTTGTACCAAAAACTGAACGACCGCAGAGACCAACAGCGGAAGCTGTGGCAGCGGCAAAGGCGGCTGTCAATGAGTTCTTTTATGGCGAACACGGCGACACAAACGGCCGGCTCTTTGACGCTGGCCGAAATGACGTGGTGCGTAACCAGATGGATACTGATGCAGCAAAAACTTATATAGAGGTAGAGGGTTTGTTGGGTATCGCACATTCAGCGCATGACAGAATGCCTGGTGTCGTGGTCGAACAGGTTCCACCCGAACAACCAGGAGGTGTTGGTGCGTAGCGCGCCAATGGTGCACATACTTTCCGTTGACCAATTTTTTGATTCTTCCATCACCAAAGCACTATTTGCTCGGGCGACAGAGCTTAAGTTGATGGCCCGGTGGCAATACCCAAAGCCGCTAGCAGGCAAAATAATAGCCACACTATTCTATGAGCCAAGTACTCGGACCCGGCTATCGTTTGAAGCTGCGGTGACTTTGCTGGGCGGTCAGGTGATTACCACAGAAAGCGCCGGACATTTTTCTTCGGCGTCCAAGGGCGAAACACTAGAAGATACAATACGTGTTGTGTCTGGCTATGCCGATGCAATTGTACTGCGGCACAACGAGGTTGGCGCAGCTCAGCGTGCTGCGGCTGTATCGAGCACGCCGATTATCAACGCAGGGGACGGTGCCGGCGAGCATCCCACCCAAGCGCTCCTCGATTTGTTTACAATCCAAGAATCAAAAGGTTTTGTCGATGGGCTGAATATCGGCTTAGTTGGCGATCTTAAATACGGCCGTACCGTGCATTCGTTGACGCAATTACTTACTCTGTATGATTGCAATATTGTCGGCATCGCCCCGGAGCCTTTGGGGTTACCCGCGGAATATGTATCAGGCAAAGTTCGACACGTGACAGTATGGGATGATGTGATCAATCAGCTTGACGTCATATATATGACACGCATTCAGAAGGAGCGATTTGCATCAGAATCAGACTACGAACAACACAAAGATGGATTTCTGCTCGATGCTGCGGTGATGCGGCGAGCAAAACACGACGCGATTATTATGCATCCTCTACCAAGGGTTGGCGAAATTGCCCCCGAGGTTGATAGCGACCCAAGGGCGCTTTACTTTACCCAGGCCAAAAACGGCCTTTTTGTCCGAATGGCGTTACTCGAGTTGTTGCTGGGAGGCATGCAATTGTGTTGAGGTCTGGTTTGTATAATGGCCTCACGGAGTCACAGTCTCATGCGCTCAGCCTTGATTTTCTGCGTGACCCAGATGGAATTGAGTGCATTGTAAACTTTGCCCACAGGACAACCTATCAACAAGAAGATGTTGCTGGAAAACTCAAAAAACTAGCTGATGCAGATACGATGCTTGCACAAGAAACTGCTGGGTATAGGGCCTTATTTACTACGGTGGGTACAATGCTCGGAGACAGTGTTTTTAAAGAGGTCGCAGCTGGTGGTGGCATGCCCGTGTACAGCGATAACGGGGAGACGTATTACACCCGCGTCATTCGTGCAGCACATACGGCTGGCGGGCTACGGTTACGAGATGTAAAGGCAGAACACGCTGCAGTGCAAGAAGTATGCATGCAGGAAGCTGCGATGTTGACCAGCGGGTTGTGTTCATTTTTCACACAGGCAATGAGTAGTTCCAAAGATCGTGTACAGGTACTAGGACACCAATGGCAGTTTCGGCCAGATTATCTGGTCGACAATACCGGCGGGGTACCAATAATCCATGGTTCTGTAGGGCATCTGCTAGACTATCGAAAACACATAAATGGTGGGAACACACCAAGGATAAATCAAAAGGTAAACGCTGCATTTGCAACGGCTAATCACGTGAGGAGTGTGCTGGGGGTGCTTGCTCTAGTCCAGCAATTTTAATCCCAATACGATAAGATAGAAGGTATGAATATACGGGTGGATCCGGGTAGTTGGGTTGTGGCGGTGTCGGGAGGTGTCGACAGTGTGGTATTGCTTGACCTGCTGCACAAGCAAGCAGTGCGCAGTCCCAAAACGCTACATTTGACCGTTGCGCACTTTGACCATGGTATTCGCACAGACTCAGAAAAAGATCGGAAGCTTGTCCAGAAACTAGCTAAGCAGTACGGCCTGCCATTTGTCTATGAGCAGGTTTCACTTGGTGGTGGTGCCAGCGAGGCGGCGGCGCGCACAGCGCGATATGATTTTTTAGAGAAGGTCAGACAGTCCAGTGGCGCCCAAGGTATCATCACTGCGCATCATCACGATGACGTGTTAGAAACAGCGGTACACAACATACTGCGCGGCACGGGCAGGCGAGGGTTGACGGCCCTCAAGAGCACATCTGATATCCAGCGCCCGTTAATTGACGTCAGTAAACAACGTATTTGTGAGTATGCAGAGTCTAATGGGCTGGTGTGGCGAGAAGA
>CALMSM010000078.1 GCA_937872425.1 uncultured Candidatus Saccharibacteria bacterium | reverse complement strand
GTCTGTGTAGAGATGTGGACGAATGGCTTCAAATCGACGCGATACCCCAGGGAAATTATTCATGAGAGCAACAAGTTGAGTGAGCGGCTTGCCAGTTATGAGGTGTACGGCGTTGGCGACCTGCCAAGCGTTTTGTCGGTTTACGAATCCCGTCAAGCCTAGTTGAGCACCAATTGATTCGTGAGTTTCATCGAGCACAGTGAGCTTGAGCCCACCTCGATCTGCGCGGATTGAGCTCTTGGTCATGGGCTCTGTGAGCAGTTCATCGTCAGAGAATATGATATTGGCATCCTTGCGCCACATGACAGCGCTGTCGCTTTGATCCAAAAACTCCACGAAGGCTGTTTCGTAATCAACTCGAGTCGGGTAGACGTCAGGGTGATCCCAATCTATGCCCGTAATGAGTGACATGTGCGGTTCAAATGATAAGAAGTTCCGGTCGTATTCGTCGGCCTCGTAGATAAAATATTCGCTTGATGGATCAAATGCCCCCATGTCACCAAACCCAATCTTTGCCCCGACCGAGTAGCTGATAGGTAGATGAAGCCGGAGCATCAACCATATCATCATTGCTGTTGTGGTGGTCTTACCATGAGTTCCAGCAACGGCGATTAGTTTCAAATTTTTATCGTCGAGTATTTGATTGAGTAGCTCATCACGCTTACTCATGCGGATACCCTCATCGCGGCAAAATTGCAGCTCTGGCGCATCGGGGTTTTCTTTTTCTACCGCAGACGAATAAACAAACCAGTCAATCGGTTGACGCTCATTGAGCGCCTCGATTGAAGCGTAATCTTGACCAATGTGTATATTCGTAACTCCATGCTCTATGAGGTACTCAACGTACTTAGAGGCTTGTTTATCAGAACCAGACACAGTGTAGCCGGCTTGCTTAGCAATCAGTGCCAACGGCCCAATACCAGTACCGCCAATGCCAGAAAAGAATATATGCATACTATGTACTAGGGTATCCGCTCCTGGACGATTCGTAAAGACGTGTTACAATTTGTGAGAAGGAAAAACACCAAAATGCTCCAAAAATTCATGTACCGATTTTTTCGTCATCGCCATTTCTGGCGTGGTGTTGGGTTTGATGAGCTCAGCGAAATCTATGTCAGTATGATGTTCCGTGGTCTTGCGATTAGTCTGACAGGATTGTTTATACCTCTGTATATGTTGCGTTTAGGCTATGGTATCACTGACATAGCAATTGTGGCCATGTCATATTTTCTAGCCCGAACGATTTGTTTCGACGTTGCTGCTGCTTATACCACGGCTCGTGTTGGACCAAAGCACACCATGATTATAGGTAACTTGCTGCTCATTACCTCAACAATAATGTTTTTGACGCTTGGCCAGATGCCTTGGCCAACACTACTTCTAGGAGCTGTGTGGGGCGGCTCAGCTAGCTTCTTTTTTATTCCATTCCACGTAGATTTTTCCAAGGTCAAACACAAAGACCATGGCGGCAAAGAGCTCGGCTATGTCAATATCATGGAAAAGGTTGGCTTTGCAGTTGGACCACTAGCAGGTGGATTAATTGCTACTGTGTTTGGTGGTCAGTATATATTTTTACTCGGTACTATTCTTTTGATTGTTGGGCTAATCCCATTGTTCCAAAGTGGTGAACCAGTCAAGCAAAAACAAAAGCTTGATTGGCGGGGACTAGATATTGCTGACATGAAGTATGATTTCTTATCTTATGCTGCCTTGGGCATCGAAAACACTTTTTCCATAATGTTGTGGCCGCTCTATCTTGGTATTTTTGTGCTGGTGGGTTCTGCCGCCTACGCAGAGCTTGGTGCGTTGTCATCAATCTCGGTTGTTGCATCTATCCTCAGCGCAATGGCAATTGGCAAGCTCATTGATAATCGCAAGGGTCGTAGCCTATTGCGCATCAGCACAGTGCTTAACGCTATTGTGCACGTAAGCCGACTGTTTGTTACGACCTATATTCCTGCGCTCGCAACCAATTTAGCCAACGAAACAATTACAGCTGGATACAGAATGCCCTATGTAAAAGGCATGTACGATGCGGCCGACGATTTACCAGGATATCGTATTGTGTACATCACGAGCATGGAGCTATTCGGTAGTGCGATTAAAGGTTTTGCTTGGGCAGTTTTGGTCGTATTGTCTTATGGGTTTTCTGCCCGTGCTGTTATGATTGTCGGTTTTTTGATGGCCGCAATTAGCTCTTTGATTATTATGACCGAACGATTTCGGGCCTTGGACTAGCTCTAGCCAGCCATAAGCACGTATACTAAGGTCACGGATGAATAAGCGAAAACTCCACCACGTCTGGCGCAAAACACAAAAGCTCAGCTATCGGTATTTCTTGGTAGGATTTGTGCTGTGGGCCACAATTGCTGTGTTCGCGCTCAGAAACAACAATTTAACCGCACTCAAGCTTCGCGATGAAGTCCTGCAGGTAGATCAGCAGAACGGTGACGTCGAAGCGTCGCTCCGCGCCCTCAGGGAGTTTATTTACGGTCACATGAACACCAGCCTAGCTAGCTCCACATCAGTGTACCCGCCTATCCAGCTCAAATACCGCTATGAGCGTTTAGTGGAGGCAGAGAAAGCCAAAGCGCCCCAGAGCAATCCCACGGCCGACGCACAGGCATACTGTGAGGCAAATTTCCCGGAGAGTTTTTATGGTGCCGGTAGGCTGCCGTGTATCCAGAACTACATTGATACGCACCCCATCCAAGAAGCGGCTCCGCCAAATATTCCAGATAGTTTGTATAAGTTCGATTTTGCCAGCCCACGGTGGTCGCCTGATCTTGCTGGGTGGAGCATCGTGCTCGCAGGGTTGTTTGGGCTCACATTTGTCATAAGCTTTGTTCTAGAGCGTTGGATGCAAATACAGATGCGGTCTCATCTGTAGCAACAGGGGACAGCGAAGTGTTGTTATTATGTCGACTGTATCAAAATAATCTAACAGGGGTCACCAAGAGACAACAGGGGTGATATCTGGAGAAACTGTTGACAAGTGAAAACGCGAGGGAGTATGGTAGCTGTACCAATAGTTTAAGAGAGGGAGACTAAGCAAATGGCTTATACGCACAAAAACTCTAAGGGTGTAACATACCACCTAAACAGCAAAGCAGTTGTACTGCGCGGTGGCAAAGAACAGACAATTTACTACTTCAGCAAAGACAATCGCCCAGAGGCAACTGACCTACCAGACGGCATGAACGTGAACGAAAACCCACGTAACGGCTTCCTAACAGTCAGCCGTAAAAAATAGTTAAGCCCCGGCTTGATAGCAAAAACGCCCCATCAGGGGCGTTTTTTGTTACCCAGTCCAACAAGGACACTTAGAATTTCTGCTGGTAGCTCGTTACCGTCCAGGTGCTCGACCCAGATGATAACGTCGTGCCAAAGGTGACCGTGCCTGCGCCGCTCATGTCTACCGTCTGACCAATGATCGAGCCGACCGTACCGCTACCACTTAATGTAGCCTTGCCCCAATATGATTGGAAAATCATACCCGGCAAATTAACACCCCCACCGACACTGACTGTCGTGGTGCCCTGGGATGTCTTGAGATTATTACCCGTGAGAGTAGTACAATTTGGACTACAGGAAGCAGTTGATTTGAAGCTAATAAACTGGATGCCGGTACCCGCGCTATTGGCAACCAGTTGAGCTGAGCCACCTACTGTTATTGTGCCATCCACGATTACCACAGGTCGCGTCGCGCCTACACTATCTGCAACGGTGATCCTGGAAGCGCCCCCTAGCGTAAGGTTGCCAGTAATGTATGCATCACCATAGATAGTTACGTTACAACTGCCATCCACACTGACATTGCCTGTCAGTTTCAATTTGGCAGGCCAAGTACGATCAAACGGCCATGATTGGCAGGTGTACGTGTTGCTATTCCCAGCTGCTGTAGTTGTTACGGCTGCCACCTGTGCAGCTTTGTCGTATGTGGGCGGTGTGACAACTGGTGCGACACAGCCCGCCACTAGGCCGCTCCCAGTGCTCCCAGGGAGAATATTGCCAGCGGGATTACCACTTCCATTGTTATTGCTGGTTTGGCCGGTTGCACATACGGTGCCATAAATTGCCGTACTCCAAGCAGTAGTGATTGGTTGCCCGGTTGTGCATACTTGTGGATAGGTTGCGCCCGGGTTGCTACCGGTCGGGCACAGCTGATTGGCAACAAATACCTTGAGTGGTTTCGCATTTGTGCCAATTGTAGCGGCACCGCTGAGCGTAATGCCACCATTTACATACACATCAGAGTTGGTGATATTGGCGCTGCCGCCTAGTATCAAACCGCCTGGCCCAGTGTGGACCGAGTAGCCAGTTGACCCAGTGCCCACAATCGTTACTTTCACGATACGAGTGCTTGGGTTAGTCGTCTTGCCGTAGCGGTATACTTTGCCGGTTGCAGTAATTGTCTTGGCATTGCTCGAAGTAGCGGCCATGACAGTGGTGAACTCACCACGTCCCTGTGTCGCATTATTGAAAAACACTTGTGCTGTGGAGTATCCAGTAAACGAGCCGTTACTGTTTAGCTGATAGAGTGTTTGCTCCACGCCTGCTTCAGCTACCATTAGTGCGTTGGTGTTACGTACCTTTTGATTGCTAATAGCATATTGGCTGGTCGTGAGGCTAGCCAGTGAAAACCCTATCAGTACCAGTACGCTAGTAATGATTAGGATGCTCACAAGCATCATACCGCGCTTATCGAGTTTGAGGGGGCGTCTAAATATATGCATAATCACTTATTCCTAAATACCATTCTGGTTCTATACTCTGCAAACACCGTATTTGGGTAGCGAACAACAACCAATTTTATGTATAACTCAACAGATCGAGCGGCATCTGGGGCAACTTCTTCGTTTTTATCATTGTAGTACTTGACCGTAAACGTATCTACATTTCGCACGAGTATTTTGTCTGCGGGGCAGGCGGTTGTAGCTGATGACGCGGGGCAGGTCGTTTTGGCCGTGTTGCCTGTCGCCGATGTAGCAAGCGTTCGCTTATAGAGGATACGATTATTCACGAAGTAAATGATGTTGTTTTTGTGGGAGATATACTTAGATGCATCAGAGAACAAGACGTCACCACTAGAGTTCTGGGCAGCCGTAGCCAGTATCAGCGTATTGGCGTTCGACTGCCAACTAAAGTTATTTGTCGGTGAGCTCGGAGCGTTGTTATCCAGCCAGCGGTTATTCAAGTCGGCGTTAGCAGACAGGCGTACGTCATTGGTGGTCACATCGAGCGCTGCTTGAGCGTCATTTATCAAGTCTGCACGGGCGTCAGCAATGCCATAGCGAGTCAGGCTGTTGAGCATAAACCCAATAATCACAATAATGAGTAGCCCTGACACCGTCATAGCAACAACGAGCTCGACTAGCGTATATGCTCCTTGCTGATGCTTCAGTGTTTTCATTTCGTGAGCCCCAGTACACCAATGAGCGAGGTGAGCGTTACATTTCTAGTTGTGCCACCATATGTGTAACTGACCGTAACATCAACCTTTTTGATGCCTGTGAGCGGCTCGCTCACAACCACAGTTCCAGTAGACCCAACTGGCATGTTGTCAGTAAGCGCCGAAGTAAACGAAATGTTTTGTCCAACGGTCAAACTGTTGTAGCTACTATTTCTGAGTGTTTCTACTTCTTTTTGAGCGGCTCGATTGGCACTTTCGACATAACTCGTTTGGGCCTGTACACGCTGAATCACGACAAACAAAGTAGTCAAACTCGCCGCCATAAAACCAAATACCACAATAGTGATCATAATCTCAGCCAGCGTAAATCCCTGACGGTCGCGCATCATGCTTATACTTTACTACATCAACGCAGACTGGCCCCATATTATTTGCTACAATACACGCCATGGCTAAAAAACAACCCACCACCTCATCCAAAAACATTGTCACGGTTACTAACCTTGTCAAAACGTACGACGACCGCAATGTCGTTGACGGCATATCATTTGAAGTCAAACAGGGAGAGATATTTGGTATCTTGGGACCCAATGGCGCCGGTAAGACCACAACGCTCGAAATGATTGAAGCTCTTAGGCCAATCGATGGCGGGAAGGCCATCTTGGCGGGTATAGACGTTGCCAAAGACCCCGAGGCGGTCAAGGCGGTGGTTGGCGTGCAGCCCCAAAGCCCCGCGTTTCAAGACAAAACCAAGCTTACTGAGCTCATAGAGCTGTTCTCTGCGGCTTATGGCGAGAAAGTGCACCCACTCGAGTTCTTACGAGATGTCCAGCTAGAGGATAAGGCAAATAGCTTTGTCGAACAATTGTCTGGTGGTCAGAAACAGCGCTTTAGTATCGCGGCAGCGCTCGTGCACAATCCCCAAGTGTTTTTCTTGGACGAGCCAACCACAGGGCTGGACCCACAAGCTCGCCGCAACCTCTGGGATCTCATCCGAGAAGTCCGTGATAAAGGAGTCACCGTTATCATGACCACACACTATATGGACGAAGCAGAGTTGCTTTGCGACAGGGTCGCAGTCATGGATGCTGGCAAGATTATTGCGCTTGATAGCCCCAAGGCACTCATCAAAGATTTACTTACTAAGGGCTTCAGTAAGCCACAAGTTGTCCAGCAGGCCAACCTCGAGGATGTATTTATTGACCTAACTGGCAAGGAGCTCAGGGACTAATCATGAAAAAATCACTCCATACCGTTTGGACATTTGCACGTATAGATATCAAGCGTACGTTCCGCGACAAAGTCGCATTGTTCTTTGTGTTCTTATTCCCACTTATTTTCCTATTTGTATTTGGCGGATTATTTGGTGGCAAGAATGAAACGTCTTTCAAGGTAGCGCTCATCAATAACTCACAGAGTGAGTTTGCGACCGGATTCGTTGAGCAAGCCAACAATGCGCCAGTGCTCAAAATCAACAAGGACGTAACCACACTAGAAGCAGCCAAAGACAAGATGCAGCGCAGCGAGCTTGATGCAGCTATCATCTTGCCTGAAAACTTCGGACAGGTGCAGGATGGCAAGGCATTCCCATCTGGTCAGGCAACAGTACTGTACAGCCCCAATAACGAACAAGCAGGGCAGACGCTGGGGGCAATATTGGACGGTATATTCGGTGAGATTAATGCCAAATTTGTCAGAAACGAAACACCATTTAGCGTCAAAACTGAATCGACAGCAACTGAGAGTCAGAGCCGATTTGACTATACCTTTGCAGGTCTGCTTGGGTTCTCGCTCCTCAGTCTTGGTATTTTTGGCCCTACCAACGTATTCCCTCAGCTAAAGAAACAGGGTGTGCTGAGACGCTATCACACCACAACGCTCAAGGTCTGGCAGTATTTTGTGGCCAACGCCATATCATCCGCATTCATCGGTATCTTATCTGTTGCACTCTTGTTCGTGACGGCGATGCTGGTGTTTGACCTTAATATGAACGGTGATTACTTTAGTCTCATTAGTATGGTTGTGCTCGGTACTGTCGTATTGTTTGGCATTGGGCTAGCCGTTGGTGGTTGGGCCAAGAATGAAAACCAGGCTGCGCCACTAGCTAACCTCGTCACATTCCCTATGATGTTCCTCAGCGGCACATTCTTCCCACGGTTCCTGATGCCAGAATGGCTCCAGCACGCATCTGGGTTCTTGCCCCTCACCCCAGTAATCGACGGCATTCGTCTGATTGTTACCGAGGGCAAAACCATATTTGATCTCGGCGCGCAGGTAGGCCTATTGGCGGCCTGGGCGGTCATTATTTACTTCGTGGCATTCCGTGTATTCCGCTGGGAGTAGGCAAACCATAAGCGTGACAAATATCACTAGTATTTTATAGACTTTTGTGCTATAATATATTACATGACTGCTGTATTACGTCATGAAGCCGATGCTCCCACGCAGGGACATATGTTCGAAGTAAGCCCACACAGCCCCCGTGTTGAAATTCCAGTAGACCCAGCCAGCCAATTGGCGGTCCCTGCAGGTGTTGAGCATGCAGATAGTGTTATGCCAGAAATAGTCCCAGTTGTTGGGCTGGTGGATCGTGCACGAGACCTCAAGCTCGTTACTGATAAACTAGCGAAACTAAACAAAATTAGGGGACTGGGAGAGGCTGTTGAGACCAGGCGTGCCGAAAAGATACATAGCCAGTACGACGGTGATGCACACGAGATTCTCTATCAGGCAGAAGCACAGACAAAACGGCGGACAAAAGAAGCAAAAGAAGCGTTTGCAAGAGCCACAGGTATGTATGCGATGATTGAATCGGGGCTAATGACTGAAGAAGAAGCAAAGTTATCCACCCAAAGAGATTGGATGGATTTCTTGGCACAGTATGCTGACGCGAACCAGCCGAATCGGCTGGCACTCAGAAGGCAGCAGGATAAACTGGTCAAAACCTTAACCAAACCAACCAGGTAGTAGGCTACAATAGATTAGATGAATATTTGGGATACGGTACAAGGGCCACTGATGGTGTTGGCGCCGATGGATGATGTCACTGACTGTGTATTTCGCAGTGTAGTTGCTGATTGTGCTGCCCCCGATGTCTATGTGACCGAGTTTGTAAACGTGGATGGTTTGCAGAGTGTGGGTCGTGAGAAGCTGCTATTTAAACTGCGACTGTTCCCCAAAGAAACCAAAGTGATTGCTCAGCTATGGGGCCTCAACCCGGATAACTTTCGCAAAACCGCATCAGAAATGGCAGCCATGGGCTTCGCAGGTATCGACCTCAACATGGGTTGCCCAGCTAAGTCAGAAGTTCGCAATGGCGCTTGCAGCGCTCTTATCAACAACCGTGAGCTTGCAGTAGAAATTATCAAAGCAACCCAAGAAGGAGCAGGCGATTTACCCGTGTCCGTCAAAACTCGGCTCGGGTTTAGCGCGATTGACCTTAGCTGGCATGAACTTTTGCTACAACAAAATCTTGCCGCGCTCACGGTGCACTGGCGCACCCGAAAAGAGATGAGCAAGGCCGAGGCACACTGGGAATACGCGGCTGAGCTAGTCAAACTACGCAACCAAATTGCGCCCAACACCAAACTCATCGGCAATGGCGATGTACTGACCAAGGCCCAAGCCAGGGAACTTGCAGCCAAATATGAACTGGATGGCATCATGATTGGTCGTGGTGTGTTCCAGGACCCGTACGTGTTTGCCAACGAATCACCGTGGCCAACTAAGACCCGCGAAGAAAAGGTAGCGTTGTATCGCACACATGTACAGCGGTTCGCCGATACATGGAAGAACGGTGAACGCAGGTTGGTGACACTGAATAAGTTCTGTAAAGTGTACATTAGCGGGTTTGATGGTGCTAAGGAGTTGCGAGAGCAGCTTATGAATGCTCAAACCAGTGACGAACTCCTGTCAATCTTGGGCTAAGACTTCGTTCAAGACTCAAGCAATTTAATTCTCGGCTCAATCTGTTATAATCTGACCCTGTTAGGCATCCTGCGCAGCAGCAGAACCTACTTGGGGGTGTAGCTCAGTGGTTAGAGCAGTTGGCTCATAACTAATTGGTCGCTGGTTCAAGTCCAGCCACCCCCACCAATCTGCTTATGCTTATAAAATGAAGTGACGTACTGTACTAAGGTGGCTTTGTAGAATTTGTTTTTTACGAATTGGGAGTAGACAATAGATGATGATGTTTAGTAGTAACAAACTATACCTCACTGGATTTTATCTGTGCTGCTTGCTTATCCTGGCAACTGTATATTTTCACCTTACTGGTGCAGCGGCTACCATGCACATCTTTGAGTACTACCTGTGGCAAATATATGCAGTTGAGTTTGTGGCGTTATTCCTTTTATATAATCGCGGCGAGGTAAGAAAATCGATAATTGCGACGGCGATGTTCAAGAGTATTACGAGAACTGTCATCGTACTTGTTGCACTATTGTGGATATTTTTTATAGTGGCAGTTCTTTACATAGCATTTGGTGGAGGAGAACCAGGACTTTTCTAGGCTACAGGGTCTTACGCGGGTGCAGGTACAGGGTGGTTCTATCTAACCGTGGCAGTAACTAACAATTTAACCAATGGGGTAGGGGATTATTCCCCATACCACCATATAAGAAGTTCATAAACCTGCTTCCAAAACATACCAGCGTCTCCCACTAACTTTTTATTTGTCTATTCGCGGTGCTGATGCTCCATCTGAGGTCTTTCCATGGTACACCCCTTATGCTAAACTCGTTAAGTACTAGTATATATGTGGGGTTCCATAACCAGAACCCACTAAAATAATAACTATCTAAAAGGGCACCAGCATACCATCATGACCAGACTCCCGATCCTATCAAAATACAAAACACTCCTCCCTCTGGCTATCCTTACGGCTGCAGCCACCTTCTTCCTCCTATCAGGAACATCCTCCGCCGCCACCATCAACGTCTCCACTAATGATGTAGCCTCTACTAACAACAGTGACTGTACCCTCCGAGAAGCCATAGAAAACATCAACACCCAAACAACAGGCAACACAGACTGTGCAGCTGGGGACGGCTCAACCGATACGATTATCATCCCAACAGGAACAATTCTCCTAATTGCAGACCTACCAACCATTACAAAATCAAT
>CALMSM010000077.1 GCA_937872425.1 uncultured Candidatus Saccharibacteria bacterium | reverse complement strand
TAAGCTTGGCTGGGGTGCTTTGAGCGGATGCCGTGCAGTGAATGCTAGTTTATTTGCTAAAATGCTCGGTGAATGTCAAGAGTTGGGTATTGATATCCATGGCTGGGAAATCGAAGCAGCGATGAACACGTACACAAGAAAACGTTGTGATAGCGATGACCGAAAACTCAATAAGTCGATTGGCAAGCAGCTATGGCCAGATGTTGTAAACGTAGGGAGTCGCGTTAAGGCAGGTTCACTCTCGGCTGGCATCAGGAGAATGTTAGAAGTCCAGGGGAGTGCGCTCCGGGGTTTTATAAAATACGATGCGGTGTTTGACTAGATAATTAACATGGAATCGCCGTATGATAGGAGTTTGTAGTCTTGGGCGATTGCTTCTTCGTAGGCATGTTTAAGGTGGGGCCAGGTTGCAAAGGCAGCCGCCATCATCAAAACGGTAGATTTGGGAGCATGGAAGTTGGTTAGCAGAGCGTCAACTAATTTGAAACGGTAGCCTGGGTAGATAAATATGTTGGCTTCACCACTAATCATTTTTGTATTCGACTTTGAGTCAAAATCTAGGATATTTTGGGCGGCAAATTCTAAAGTGCGCGAAACTGTTGTGCCTAATGCTACGATTTTATGTCTGTTAGTGTTTGCATTTTTGATAATTTTTATGGTTGCTGCCGGAATCTCGTAATATTCGCTGTGCATGTCATGGGCCTCGATCTCATCGCTCCGAATGGGCAAAAAAGTACCGAGCCCAACGTGCAATGTGAGGTATGCAAGTATGACCCCTTTGGCTTTGAGCTTCTGCGCAAGTTCATCCGTGAAATTTAGTGATGCAGTGGGCGCAGCGACTGATCCCGGCTCTCGGGCAAAGACCGTTTGGTAACGTTCGATGTCTTTCTGCGTTGCGTCACGGTGCAAATATGGGGGTAGGGGCACCGAACCTGCTGTTTCTGCAACGTCTAGGAGGTTTAGTCCAGCAGACACTATGGCGATACCCCCATCGAGTACTCCCACCACCGTAATGGGGGTCTTACCCACGGTTAATACCTCATTCTGATGAATCTTGCCCCTATAAAGTACTTTGCGAGTTGTGAAATCGGTGTTGTGGTGATCCTCAAGCAACAAGAGCTCTCTTGGCTTGCCGTCTTTATTGGTTGCCAGCAAACGTGCCTTGATAACCTTGGTGTCATTCATGACAAGTACGTCACCTGCCTCAAGAAAATTTGCCAGGTCAGCATAGTGCTGATACTGCGTGTCACCGCTGTACTTATCAAGCACTAATAGCCGGCTGGTGCCTCGTACCTCTGGCGGGTCAATGGCAATACTGTCATTGGGGAGGGTATAGTCAAAATCTGAAACACGCATATAGCAGGTATTGTACCAAGATATGGGGTACAATGTACCAGATGAAAAGCCTCAAACTTGATCATGAACTTGCGAAGCTGGTGCTGTCTGGCCAAAAGACGAGCACCTGGCGTATTTATGACGATAAAGACATATCGGTAGACGACAAGATTGAACTGATTGATAAGGTTGACCCTGACGACCAGAGCACTTGGGTATACATAGGCGTGGCAACAGTAGACCAGGTATCAGAGAAACGCCTGGGAGACATACAAAAGGAAGATTTTACAGGGCACGAGCACTATCAGTCTACCAGGCAGCTCATCGATACCTACAGGGGCTATTACGGTGATGCAGTGGACGAACAAACACCGGTGAAGATGGTTCACTTTACTTTTACGCGGCACGAGGGTGTACATGAAGCTTCCCCAGTGAAGAAAAAAATTCCTACAAGTATCAAGATGTTTGCTGATGGTGGGTCACGTGGAAACCCTGGCCCATCTGCTTCTGGGTATGTTTTGCTCAGCCCAGACGACGTAGTTTTGGTCGAGAAGGGTATATATATTGGTATCACGACCAATAACCAGGCGGAGTATAAAGCCGTAAAGTTTGGTTTGCAGGATGCGCTAGACAGGGGTGTTCAGCAGATTGCCGTGTATTTGGATAGTCTGCTGGTTGTGAACCAGATGAAGGGGTCATTCAAGGTTCGTAACCAGGATTTACTACCTATTTATAGAGATATCAAGGAGTTATGTGAGCGATTTCAGGAGATTTCATTCACGCATGTGCCACGTGCGCTGAATAAATTGGCAGACGCCGAGGTCAACAAATGCCTCGATATAGAGGCTGGCATACTCTAAATCGGGTATAATAGAGTAGTCAGGTTATTGGCTAGTCGCCGCTACCGCAAGGTGGGGGAGGAAAGTCCGGACGACATAGGGCAGGACAGTTGCTAACGGCAACCGGGAGTAATCCCAGGGAAAGTGCCACAGAAACGAAACTACCTTACTTCGGTAGGGAAAAGGTGAAACGAGTGGGGTAAAAGCCCACAGTTCTGTACGGTGACGTATGGAAATGGTAAACCCTGTTTGTCGCAAGGAGATATGGCTGGAATAGGCGGCCCGCCCCAGTTAGATCGTAAAAATCCGCTCGATCCTGCGAGCAATCGCAGGGCTAGATAGATGACTAGCATCAACAAAATCCGGCTTATAGATAACCTGACACCCAAGAACAAACCTCAAAAGGGTTTTCTTCCTTTTCCTGATAGTGGAAATAAAAAATCCGGATTCACTCCGGATTTTTTATTTAGTTTTTTAGGCTAGTTATTTATTTGGCTGCTTTGACGACTGCTTCAAACGCCTTTGGCTCGTTAACGGCTAGTTCTGCAAGAATCTTGCGGTCAACGCTAACGTTGGCTTTTTTGAGGCCAGCGATAAGACGAGAGTAGGTTGTGCCATGCAAACGAGCACCAGCATTGATACGGGTGTTCCAGAGCTGGCGGAATGTTCTCTTGCGGTCCTTGCGGTCGCGAGTGGCGTTCTCCATTGCTTTGGTGAGAGCTTGCTTGCCTCGACGGATTGATGACCGGTTTGATTTGGTCATTCCCTTAGTTGCTTTACGGATTTTCTGGTGTTTGGCGTGACTAGCAACGCCTCGTTTAACTCGCATCTGTCTATGCTCCTAAGTTCAGTTTAATGTTTTTGGCGCTTTTACCGGGGACCTCTTGCATGCCGTCCATTGTGCGCTTGCGTGAGGCGCTTTTGTTTTCCATGAAGTGGTTACGTGCGGAGTGACGAACCATAACTTTACCGTTTTTGGTCAACTTAACACGGTCTTTGGTACCACTGTGGGTTTTGAGTTTAGGCATCTTCGTTCTCCTCTGAATCTTTCTTTAATTCTTTCTTGGCTCCACTGCTTCTGAGCACAAATATTAGTTGTTTGCCGTTGAGCTGAGGAGCTTGGTCTACGACCACAGTGTTCCCGTAACGCTCAATCACCCGGTCTGCCAGTTTAAACCCGATATCTTTGTGAGCCATTTCTCGCCCACGATAGAAAATCGTGATTTTTACCTTGTGACCTTCTTCTAAGAAGCCGGTGACCTTCTTCAGTTTAACGTCCAAATCGTGATCCCCAATTTTGAGACCGAAGCGCATTTGCTTCAGTTCGCTTACCTTGGAGTTACGCTTTTGCTTTTGTAGTTGCTTGGTTTTTTGGTAATTGTATTTACCCCAATCAACTATTTTGGCAACAGGTATATCAGCGTTAGGAGAAATCTCGACTAGATCAAGTTCTCTTTCGGCGGCAAGCTCGAGAGCCTCTCGCTTTGTTAGCACGCCAAGCTGCTGACCGTCTTCGTCAATAACTCGCAGTTGCTGTGCTCGAATCTGATGATTCAAGCGGACTTGATTGCTAATCTGTTACTCCTTACGAACGTTAGCTGATTGCACACAATTGTATCAAAACATTCAACAGAGGTCAAATGTTTTACGCTTAGCTAGGTTGAGGCCGTCTGTACTGGATGGCTTCACTGATGTGCTCTATAGTGACTGTTTCGCTATTCTCGAGGTCGGCAATAGTCCTGGCCACTTTGATGAGTCTCATATACGCTCGCGCTGATATCTTGAGGCGTTCTGCCGCCGTGTTCAGGAAATCTTGTGCAGATTGCTCTAGCATGGCTGTTTGTTTGATTTCTCTGTTGGTCAGGCGAGCATTCAGTTTGCTCGTTGAACTATACCGTTTTGCCTGAACCAATCGTGCAGCTTGCACCCTTTGTTTCATTTGTGCGCTTGTCTCTGTATTGTGCGAAGTTTTGAGCAGTGTATCATGTCGAACATTATCAACCTCAACGTAAAGATCGATTCTGTCTAGTATGGGCCCAGATAGCTTTCGTTGGTATCGAGATATGTGGTGCGGGGGGCATATACAGGTCTTGTCACTGCCGTAATAGCCACAAGGGCAAGGATTACTCGTTGCGATCAACATAAAGTCAGCTGGGTATTGAATGCTCTGTTTTGCTCGGGCGATAGTGATAACTTTATCTTCTAGCGGTTGCCTGAGGGCTTCTATGGTGGCTCGGAAATATTCGGGGAGTTCATCCATAAACAGAACCCCTCGATGCGCCAAGCTTATTTCTCCAGGTTTGGCCTGCTGGCCGCCCCCGATAATCGCTATGTCACTAGCACTGTGATGAGGAGACCGGAAGGGACGTTCGTACACAATTTGCTCGAAGTCATTGCTTGCAAGACTATGTAGGTGAGTCACTTCTAGTATCTCCGTGAGATGCATTGGGGGTAGTATCCCAGCAAGGGCTTTTGCAAGCATACTCTTGCCCGTACCTGGTGGCCCGCTAAGAAGTACGTTATGCCCACCTGCTGCTGCTATTTCCATGACGCGTTTTGCTCGGGCCTGGCCACTGACGTCAGACATGTCGATATCATTATCTTTTGCGCTAAGTTTGGGCTGTGTCCCGCTGCCCGAGTGTTGAACGGGTTGCTCGATTGTTTTAGTAAGATGTTGATACAGCTGAGACAGCGCATCAAGTGCTATGACGGTTATGTCTGGCACGAGTAGTGCTTGTTGGAGATTTGCCTTGGGTATGTAGAACGTATGAAACCCTTTGCGTTGAGCTGAAAGCAGCTTACCAATGATGCCGCGAACAGGCCGGATTTCACTTGTTAGCCCAAGTTCGCCTATGAACATCACACCAGATAGGTCGATTTGCGGTGTCAGTTTGGCTGAGCGCATGATTGCGGCGGCGATGCCAAGGTCAAAGCTGCTTGATTCTTTTGGGACGTCCGCGGGAGCTAGATTTATAGCTATACGTTTCTTGGGAAAGTCTATTGATGCAGCTGCAAAGGCTCCGCGAAGGCGTTCTTTAGCTTCGTCAACGGCACGATTTGCGAAACCAACGATAATGATGTTGGGCAGGCCTTGGGTTATGTGACACTCAATGGTTACGATTGTAGTACTCCCACCCGATTCGGTGATGCTTGTCACGTGATTTGTCATACTTGAATTGATTCTTTCTGACGGCGTTTATATACAAAAAAGCCGCTTGGACGGCGGCTTTTGGTTGGATGAGTTTTGGTTTTTCTATTTATAAGTGGTTTGCATCCTCCACTTGATTTTTATGGAACAGCGGCTTGCGAGAAACCGCTGTTACAGATGCGTTTTTGTTTTTGAGCACTTTTTTTATTCAAAGTGCTAGGCATATAGTAAGCTTACAAAACCGTCCTGTCAACATGTTTATGGATACTTTTTTTAGCTTTTTTTGAGTTGTGCATAACTTAGCCTTTTTGGATGTCCCTTAAACGCTCAAAAGATTCGTTTTTGTTAACTAATTTTCCCAAATACTGAGTGTTTATTCACTACATGTAATGTCCCTATTTATGCACTTGGGCTAGGCGGGAAGAGCTTACGGGCTATGAGCATTTTTTGACTTGTTTATGTAAATACTTGTGGGTGAAGACTGAGCAATAAAGACGTCACCACGAATTATGTTACGCTTAGCTGTCTAAAACTATGTTCGGTGACCTTGCCCAGGTGAGTACATTTTTCTGCTAGCAGGTTACTGGCTTTGTATTAGACGCCGACTAATCATTACGAGTGGGCTTGAAAGACTACAGTCTAGTAGGACCCTAAATATCAGATTCAAGTTCGTATGTCTGCAGGCCGTCAGTATAATTTTGGGGAGTGGTCTGTGTCCGCAACAACAAGCCTATCGTACATGATTGACTGGGAATATTAATGAGCACAGGACTTAATGTGTTCACGTTTCCGGGATGAAACGTCTATTAATTTTAGACTATTTTTATGTCAGAAACATCCAGGGTAAATTCAAAAAAGTAAATCCAACAACAGTTTTTTGTGCATGGACACTCGCTATATTTACATGTCAAAGATGTAATGTAGTTTATATGACAATATTATAGTGTTGACATTTTTATGAATTCGTAGTAGCATTGTACTTGGTAAGCAAAAACAAAAAACTTACACAAACTCTACGGCCAGGGAAGCCGATATCGCTCTCATTATGAGAGCGGTCAGTCAAAAGCCAAAAGACGGTAAGCGCTATACAATAATTTTTTATCGAGCGGTTTTACCGTCTTCGGCTCCATTTTTGTCCGAGCATGCACTACAATAATATTTGTGAGTGCATTTTTTCGATTAGTACTGAACCATAGATTACGAAAGCACGTAGGTGTAGCGGTTGTTTCTATGCTTGGCTGCCTCCTGTATATGACTGCAACAACACCAGGGAAGGTTTCGCTTGCTCTACTTTTGATACCATTCGGGCTTATTGGGGTGGTTCTTTTTGAGCTTAGTTATGTGGCCGCGAACCTAGCTAGGCCTACCCCATCACTGGTCCTGCATAGAATTTTACCTGCTAGCTTCAGCCTTGGCGTTGTCACACTACTCCTGTTGCAGTCTCTCAATCAGCTAACATGGAAAGACGGTCTCATTTTATTTATGCTATCTCTGTTATTTCTTGTTTACTTGTGGCGTGCCGACTTTTTAAGTAAATGATATCAACAGAGTAATTTCTAGAGTATAATGGTTGATTATGGAGCCTACGTACGAGACAAACCCTCCCGCCGCAGAACTACCCGCACCTGTTGGAGGTACTGTGTCTAGCCCTGAGCAGGCAGGGGGCCAATATGTAGCTTCGCCTGAGGGGCAGCCCAGTCCGGGCCCAGCAGTATCTGCGCCAACCACTTCGCACGACCCGTTAGCGGTGCCAGCACCCGCCCCGCCAGTCACAGCGGGCGCACAGCCCGCACCTGTAACTGATGATGCGAGTATGATTGCTGATGACGCCGACCTAATAGAAAAGGAATGGGTGATTCGAGCGAAGTCAATTTTGGCCCAGACTCATATAGACCCATTTTTACAGAACAAAGAAATCAATAAAATGAAAGCCGAATACATCAAGAAGCGATACAACAAAGATGTAAAGGTAAGTGAAGGCTCATAAGCATGGGTGTACTTATTGCGATTTTTGGTGCACTTGTTTTCCTTGCATTAATAGCGGGACCGATTGTTTTTTTGCAAACCAGAAAGGTTTTTAGGGAGCAAAAGAACTTTGAGCGTGGCCTCAAGATGGTTCCATTACTCATCCATTTGCCTCCTCTTAGTGAGGATATAGAAGGCAATGGACGTGACACGCGCGACATTATAGAGGAGAACATATCCCAGGCGCAGACGATGTATGACATCATTGCTAGTACGTTCAAAAAAGGCTTCAAGAACGACTTTTACGGTCAGCGACATATGTCATTTGAGATTGTGGGCGACAAGGGATTTGTCAGTTTCTACGCCGCAGTGCCTGTTGTGCTGGTTGAAGTTGTCCGCCAGGCTATCGTAAGTGCATACCCAACAGCGCGGCTCGAAGAAGTTGCTGAGCACAATATATTTAGCCCTGTTGGAAAGATTAGTGGCACGGTTGGCGGCGAACTTACACTTAAAGAACCGTTCGCATACCCAATTGCAACATATCAAGAGCTCAAAAGAGACGGCATACAGTCGCTGCTAAATGCCCTGTCGACGCTAGATAAAGAAGATGGTGCGGGCATCCAGATTATGTTCAGACCAGCGAATCCCAACTGGCGTAAGCAGGCACACTCCGAGTCGTCTAAAAAGCGTAAAGGGGAAAAGAAGAAAACGGGTGGTGCTTTGGCCTTTTGGTGGCTGCGCCAAACCTTTACTGCACTTCACCAACCACCAGAAGATAAAGCAGGTGGTGGTTCTGACAAGAAAGATTTATCTTCATTGGATCAGTCCGTTGTTGATGCGATAGATGACAAGACACGTCATCCTGGCTTTGAGGTTATGATTCGAGTCGTTGCTTCATCTAACATATCACAGCGATCACAGGCTATTTTGAACAACGTTGTTGCTACCTTTGCGCTGTTTAACGCTCAGGGTAAGAATGGCTTTTCGTTTACGCCCGCAAAGGATATCGAAAGCTTTGTAACTGGGTACATAATGAGATTCTTCCCACAGCAGAATAATCAGAATATCCTAAATGCCGTTGAGCTTGCGACTCTGTTCCATTTCCCAGACCAGAAGAATATTCCTACAACACAGTTGACGAGGCAGGCCAGTAAACAAGTTGATGGTCCGCGCAATATGCCTGATGACGGTCTCTTGTTGGGATATAACATATTTAGGGGCTCCAAAAAGCCTGTGCGCTTGTCAAAAGGCGACAGGCAACGTCATATGTATGCAGTTGGTCAGACTGGTACCGGTAAGTCGACTTTCCTTGAGAACCTTGCAGTGCAGGACATGATAAATGGTGATGGGTTTGCGTTTATAGACCCTCATGGTGACACTGCCGAGAAGCTTCTTGCTATGGTGCCTGAAGAGCGCATTGAGGATGTAATCTACTTCTGTCCTGCGGACATTGAGTATCCACTTGGGCTTAACATATTTGAGTATAGCAATGATGACCAGAAAGACTTTTTGATTCAAGAAGCAATCAATATGCTGTATAAGTTGTACGATCCACAACGACAGGGTATTATCGGCCCTCGCTATGAGCACTTGTTCCGCAATGCTGCGTTGACGGTAATGGCAGACCCAGAAGGTGGCACATTTATCGATATACCGAAGTTATTCCGAGACCCACAATTTGTAAAGCAGAAGCTGAAGTATGTTACCGACCCAAACGTATTGGAATTCTGGGAAAAAGAAATGCCACAATCACAGAGGTCGAACGACTTTGGGGAGGTCGTAAGTTGGTTTGTGAGTAAGTTTGGCGCTTTCCTATCTAACCATATGATGCGTAACATCATTGGGCAGACCAAGAGCTCGTTTGACCTCCGTGACATCATGGATAACAAGAAGATTCTGATTGTAAACCTCAGCAAGGGTCGTACGGGTGACCTGAACTCCAAGCTTCTTGGTATGATTTTTGTCATGAAGTTCCAGGCCGCTGCTATGAGTCGTTCGACGATACCAGAGGATGAACGTGTAGACTTTTGTCTGTATGTTGATGAGTTTCAGAACTTCTCGACTGATTCGTTTGCGACAATTATGTCAGAAGCAAGAAAATACCGATTGAACTTGATTGTTGCTAACCAGTTTACGACCCAGCTTAGTGAGGAGATTCGTGATGCTGTATTCGGTAACATGGGTACAATTGTGGCGTTTCGTATTGGCCAGAACGACGTCGACTCTTTGACGCGCTATTTCCAGCCATTGTTTGATGGTGATGACTTGGTTCGTATACCGAACTGGAATGCGGTTGTCAGGACGCTCATCGGTGGTGTACCGACGCAACCATTTAGCATGGCTGGCTTGCCGTCACTCGGCAAGGCTAACCCTAAGCTGTTTGATGCGCTCAAGCAACTGTCCGCCGCGAAGCATGGTAGACCAAGAGCCGTGGTGGACGCGGAGATTTCTGAGCGTATGAAGACAATAGAGCCTCCTAAGGCGGCGTTTGGTGCTCCGGTCGCACCAGGTGCCGGACTTGCCAGCCAGGCTAGCCCAGGTGCTCCAGCTGCCGCCCAGCGCCCTAAACCTGGTGGGTCTTCGTTTCTGGATGATTGGCTTGCCAAGCGAAAGACAGGGCCGCCGGCGACTGGTGCTGCATCACCCGCCCAGTCTGGTGCTGCTTCGAGCATGGCTCCTCGTCCTGTAGCTCCTAACCCAGCTCCTACCCCAGCATCAACTTCAGGCTTTGTTAATCAGCAAGCCCCCCAGATACCTGCACAGCAGCCATCACTTGCTCCTGCAGCGCAGCCGTTGACCCCGATTACCGCTCAGCCGGCTGCGCCACTCGCTAGCTCCTCGCCACAACAAGGCATGCCCGTGCTGGCACCCGCTCCAGCCCTTGAGCCAATCCAGCCGCTGGAGACTCCAGCCACCCCTTCAACGGATGGTGTTGTACATTTGCGTACTCAACCTGCTAATGGCGCTATGCCAGCAGAGGACACGATTGTTATTGATCGCAACGGGAACTTCAACTCTCAATAGATTGTAAGTCGCAAGAAGTTAGCTTAGTATTGTCGTCGCCGAGAGACTGACCACGCGAGCAATTCGATTATTGCACCGAACGTAAACCCAGCCAAGAATAGAAGGAACATAAGTAGGTAGTTGTACCTAAACCCATAGTGTTTTGCCATGTAGTAGGCGACTAGACTCCCAAGGAAGGCAAAAATGCTGCCACCGAGCA
>CALMSM010000076.1 GCA_937872425.1 uncultured Candidatus Saccharibacteria bacterium | reverse complement strand
TACCCCACTTGGAGTTGGCCAACATTACCATCATGGAAATGGCCGTCCTTTCCAAGCTTTACATGGCCGTCCATACCCGAACCTGCTTGGTGGAGCAGTTTGAAAGATTATCTCGGTTTTGCGGGTGGCACCTCCTACGCTTCCGGCGTTGGGCAGTGGAGCGCACTAAACGAGCGTGGCCGGGAATTAGTCTCTGTCCCCTCTGACCAGGCCATCCTGCCACCAGGCAGCCGGGTATATACGAATGGTCAGTCGAATCGCATGATGGATGCCGACACCGGTGCGGGATTTACTTTTAATTTTTACGGCACGATAATCAAAAGTGACCAAGACATTCATAAATTGGGCAATCAGCTAGGCTCTCTCGTGAGGAAACAGCGCTAATGATGGTACGCATTAACAGCCCAGTGAGTACGCCTATTGTGCTGAGTGGCGATGCAACCTATGGCATCCTGGGTTGCACCTATTGGCCGACCGAGGGCACCGAGAACGAAGTTACAGAAACGGTCTTGGTCACTGTGGAAGGCACAGAAAGCGTTGTTAAGTCGGCGGTGCAGTACATCAACGGCCTACTGCGTGAGGCTGAAATGGACGGGGAGACTATCAGCTACCCGATCTATTTAGATTTTCAAGCCACGGCGTCGGCTAGCATTTTTCGCAGCAAGATTGTAGGCGGCTCGGTTCAGTGGGACAGTGATGCCATTCGCCACAAACTAGACAACGCCACCAACACTGTAAGTATTTCGGTAATCGTGACCAGGGTGAATTTCTGGGAAGCACCAGAAGTGGAGATCCCTTTGTCCACGGCTGCGCAAAGTGAATCAGTGAATGGTCGTACAGTGTGGAACAACGACAACGCTACGTCCAGCAACAACTATTGCCAAATTGCCGCCAACAGGGTGACAGGCGATCTTCCTGCGCCGGTCAAAATGCGTATCGGACAATACACGGGCGGGTCAATCGGGTGGCGTAATTTCTACGTAGGCAACAATGTTTTTAGTTCGCCAGCATCGGCGGATGTGTGGCTACTGGGTAGCGAGTCGTTTACTG
>CALMSM010000075.1 GCA_937872425.1 uncultured Candidatus Saccharibacteria bacterium | reverse complement strand
CTGTTCTGCGGCCCAGCGTTTGCAAACCTCTCGCTTCCATTCCCCGCTGCACCACTCATTCAGTTTCGACGGCTCGCCTGATTGATTGGTGTAGACAGGAAGAAGGGGCGACACCCCTTCTTCCCCGCCAAAGAAATCCTTGGTGGCGTACTCGGCCCTCGTGATGGCGTGGAAGGGCACGCCGAGCGTGGCCAGGGCGGGGCGGCGGGTATGTTCCAGACGGCGGCCCTCAATGGGCTCGGTGGGAGTAACTGATGAGCCGCAAGATGGGCAAGGTCTTCGATATGGCCAGCGGAATGAACGCCGGCAAGAATCCGTTTCTCGACGGCGCCACACTCATGTTCTCGCGCCCGCCCGACGAAAACATCATCCGCGTAACCCGTAACCTCGACGGTACGTTGACTCGGCAGGCCGATCGACAACTGCGAGAACCGAACGCCGAAGAGTTGGAGCGGTTGAAGCAAGCCATCTTGAACGCGCCGGATGGGCCGATGGTCCCGTTGCCGCCCGGTCACGACGTTCATTCGTTGGGCGGCACGATCACGCTCAAAGCCAGCCAGCTGTGCCTGCAGCAGATCAAAAAGCGCAATGCGCTGCTCTTGTGAAAGAGGGGTTGTCGATGGCATACGTGAATCTCAAAAAAGTGAGGCAAGCTAAAGAGTAACTTCTGCTGGATTTTTATGTATGTGCGCTACCAGACTGAAACGAATCAGGCGCATCAAGCAATTCAATTGCGAACACCGCAGCGCCAAATCTGCAAGATTGGCTGCTGACAGGTGTGCCAGCGCACAGACCAAGCAGCGCTTTTGGCAGACCTTGCTTGGGTGCCCGCTGCCATGCAGTCTGGTACAACTTATCCCTCTGTTTTGTCGGCGCCTTGTGCCCGGGTTTGAAAAGGAAATCTTATGTTACGCGATACGAAAAGCTTGGACAATTTTGCCATCCGCGCAACCGATGGCGAAATCGGAAAAATCAAGGACATGTACTTCGATGACGATGCTTGGGCGCTTCGTTACTTCGTGGTGGATACCGGCGAATGGCTTGCCAGCCGCAAGGTATTGATCTCGCCAGTGTCGGTGCAGGAACCAGACTGGCATGGTAAAACGCTGCCAGTGTCGATTACCAAATCGCAGGTCAGCAACAGCCCTGAGATTGACACCGACAAACCCGTCTCACGCCAGAATGAAGAGCAATACTTCGGCTATTACGGTTACCCGTATTACTGGGGTGGCATGGGTCTATGGGGCGACGCCATGTACCCGTATGAAGTACCAACCCACATCAGCAGCGGTGCAGGTTGGGTCGAGCGCCAACGTGACGACGAAGCCGCCATGGCCAGTGAACGCGCGCGCCATCGCAATGACGACCCGCATCTGCGTAGCTGCGAAACAGTCAAGGGCTACCATGTGCACGCAACAGATGGCGAGATCGGTCACGTCAGCGGCTTTCTGGTGGACGAAGACACGTGGGCCATTCGCTACCTCGTGGTCAATACCAGCAACTGGTGGATGGGTCACGAAGTTTTGATCGCGCCCGCCTGGATATCAGGTGTGCATTGGTCGGACAAGACCGTATCGGTGGATCTCAGCCGCGACACCATCAAGGCCTCACCGCCGTACGACGCCAAGGCTTTGCTAGACCGTGAATGGGAACGCAATCTCTACAAACACTATGGTCGCCCGGGTTATTGGCCCGCATAAACACACCGGAAGACTAGCGCACAACAAATGCCGACCTGCCAGTCGGCATTTTTTTCTAACAACGATGCCCTGTATTTGCGGCAAAGCGCAAATTGATGATCTCGCCGTTGTCGGTTCCACTTGATTTGGTACAGCGTCATGCTGCCTTTAGATGAGGTTATAATTATACGCAACATCATTTACATACTCCTATCTGTATTATTTTAATAATCAATATTGATGTGCGGGATTGGCTAATTTTTTTATAATTTATTGGGAGTATGCTTAATAGTTGCCATCCATGCCGATACATTCTGTGACCGCTAATTGATTCAATATACGAAATAATATCCTTCCCCCAGATCGACTTTATTGGTTATCAATCCAGGACTCTTCCTCGTGCGCATAAAGCGATACCGACTGAACTTCACCTTCTTGCCTAAAGCTCGGAACAGCAATCGGTCTTTGATTGCTACGCTTTAAGATCGCAATAAAACAACAGACCCTGATAGAGGGAGCCATTGCGTCACCCCCAAAGACTCCCGGCCTTAATAGGGCTGACGCAAAATCGATATTTACCGAATACTATGATGAAAACAGTGCAAAATGTCCTAAAATCATATCGATGCTTGGGAGCGGCGAGCATAGCACAACCCGACGGAGTGCCCTAGATGTCCTGGCTCGACG
>CALMSM010000074.1 GCA_937872425.1 uncultured Candidatus Saccharibacteria bacterium | reverse complement strand
TTTCAGCCATGATGTAAACGTACTCGCCGTCAATCATTCTTGCCGTATTAAAAACTACATAAATCATCTGTTATCTCCCGATCCTCCAATAGTGCCTCTAATTTTTCGTCCCGTCAATTTTTCAATATTTTTATAAGCCAAATCTTCTAAAGGAACACCTAACTCCGTAGCTAAAGCTGAGATATACCATAAAGTATCGCCAACCTCCATAATGATGGCTTCCTTCATTTCTGGCTTTTCAGCCAGAAATTTTAACAACTCTTCTAAATTCATTTTCTTTTTCTCCTGTGGTCGTTGTGATTCAACCACTTGTCCATTGGGGTCTGACGGTTGTGCAACTAGGTCAAATCCCTTGATTGTCAAATCGGATACCTGTTGGATAGTTTGGCCGGATTCCGTAATCTGGTTCCACTCTCCATAGCCGCGCATGGATACACCTACCGGGATGCCGTGTTCGATTAGTGTCGACATGTCCTTCCCCTTCGACGTGGGGAGGATAACGCCTTCCAGTAGCACCTTACCGGTGCTATCCAGGGATGCTGCCTCCCATTTGACTACAGTCTCCAAAAGGTTCGGACGCCCGCTTTTATCACCGGGGTGTTCCACCTCGCCAGTGGCAATAAGCCGCCCCTGGCCGTTGCTTTCATGTAATTGCCCATTCAGTTTGGCGATAGCTGTCGCCAATACTGCACGAGGGTAACGCCGCCGATTGCCATTGACCACATCTGCGGTGATGCCCACGGCCTTGACCTTGCGCCCGCCGTCGCTCTGCGCTTCGCTAATGACAGACAAGCGCTGTTCAATCGTTTCGGTGATGCGCTGGCCTTTGCCTGTTGGTTTCCGGCTCTCGGCTACCGGCTCAAATAATTGCACCTGGTCAACCCGCATCGGCGTGCCAAAAGTAAATGCGCCGGTCTCGTCTACCATGTATGGTATTTCCCATGCGTACCATTCTGACCGGTCGCCCATTTCTACCCAAGCGGTAGCGATCACCCGGTCGGCAAATGTCCAGCGCACCGATAGACTCTCAGCCGGTTTGGCTGGCCAGGCGTTGAGCGCCTCACTAATCTGTTCACTCAGCGCCTCGTAACTCTGGTCACTGCGTAATGCCTCATTCAGCCCAAAATAGCGATAGAGCGCTTGTAAAAATTCCTGCTCTGTTCTCATAGTTTCCTCATAAATTCAGTGCAGCCGCTTGCGCCCCACGCCCCACCGATAGCCATAGGTTTAGCGATTCAGCTACACTCATGTCGGTCGGTAGCGGTTCGGTCACCTGTTGCGCGCCTAGCCAGGCTTTGTAATCGTCAAGAAAGTCAGATTCACCAGCTAGCCAGTCGGACACCTGGCTAGTGAACACACCCCTGCTCATGACCTGCTCTTCGTACCTACATAAGCAGTTTGGGTGCAAACTCAGTATTTCCTGGTCTTTCGGATACGGCCCACCACTAGACCACTCGTCACATATATCAATTTTTGGATGCCCAGGCGACAACCTTACAAACCGGCCTGTGACCCACGGCGCGTGCTTGGCTATTTCAGTGGTCACCGCATGATTGGCGTTCTGTAACTCTGTCCTGGCCAGCCTAAGCGCATTGTAAGCAATGCCCTGTGTCCTGTTCTCCGTGCCTGTCAACAGACCCTCTTTACTCGCCGCCCGTTGCCGGGGTGTCATGCCGTAAAGCCGATCCTCTGTCCAGCGTGGCATATCCTGGTCGGCACCCAACTGCGCTTCAAGCCGGTTGGCTAAATCCCTGGCATTTGTCCGCTCGGCCATCGCAGTAGCAAGCGTTGAACGTATCTGCTGTATACCACCATTCTCCAGTTTCCAAATGCGCTGGCTCAATTGCAACCCATCGCCATACACCCGCTGCTGTGCTGCCTGTAGCGCCCGCTGGCGTCGCTGTTGCCACAACTGCGTTACCGTGTTCAGGTCGTTGGCATTCATGGCCTCGATCAATGCGCCCATGTAGGCGTTGTGCTTGACCACCAATGCGCCGAACGGAATACTAGCCGCCTGAATCCTGGCCTGCTCAAACATGGCCGTCCACTGCTGAACCATGCGCCGGTAGCGGTCATCAATTACCGAAAAGCCGCTGATGAGCGTCACGCCATTTACGAAACCTTCGTCATCTACATGGCGGTTGACTTGACCGATAAGCCAGTCCTGAAACTCGCCAAAGAGCCGGTGTGTTTGGCCCATTACGAATAGGGTCAGGCGAGACAGGGCTTGCGCTTGCAGGGCGTCAACGTTACGCAGGGTTATTTGCATCGTTCGCCTGTTGGTCTACCGGCTGCTGCATCGCATTAGCCGCCACTCTCGCCATGTTGTCTGCCTGTTGCATTTGGTCGGCTTGCTGTTGCTCCATTGCGGCCAACTCAGCATCGGCGTCAAAACCTGGCACGAAGCGGCTAAATAAGCGGATCAATGTCTCATTGGTCAACATGCCGGTTGCGTTCAGCATGGTCAGCGCCTTGGCTGCCTCGCCCAAATCGACAGCCTTGAATGGCTGCTTGCTGGCCCACTCAATTGACCAGTCCAGCCCATCAGGGTAGATGCCCTTGAGTAACCATTGCCGCTCGATCAACGGACGCACAATCTGCTGACTGACCCACTCGGACATGCTCTCTTTAACAGAATCATACTGTTGCTTTTGTTCGTCCAGTACGTCACGATTTAGGTCTTGCCCATACCCTAACAGCGACATAGGCACCGGGCTTGCTCCCC
>CALMSM010000073.1 GCA_937872425.1 uncultured Candidatus Saccharibacteria bacterium | reverse complement strand
CGAGATGCTTGGCTGGGGCCGTGACGAAGCCCTAAATCTTAACTACACCACCGTGCTCACACCGATAGCAGAAGGCAATACCAACCAGCCCGAAGCACTCAAAACCGCCATAGCTATGTCACTCGAGACAGGCAAGCCCGCCCAAAAGGTCGGATTGTTTAAGACGCGGACAAAAGACAGTGTCTATTTTGATATCGTTGTCTCCCCTGTAGTAGGACAAGTGAGTGATAAAGAAAAACCTCTACTAGACGGTGTTATAGCCGTGTTTCGTGATGTCAGTGCTGCACGAGCAGAAGAGCGCCGGCGTGCAGACTTTATCAGTACCGCCAGCCATGAGATGCGCACCCCGGTTGCTGCGATTGAGGGTTACCTGGCGTTGGCTCTCAATGACAAACTGTCCAATATCGACGATAAAGCCCGAGAATACCTCACCAAAGCTCACCAAAATACTCAACACTTGGGTGAGCTGTTCCAAGACCTTCTGACAACCACCAAGGCTGAGGACGGACGGCTCGTCAACCATCCAGAGGTAGTAGAGATGAGTGAGTTCATTGAGCAGCTCGTGAGCGATTTACGGTTCGTTGCAGAAAAAAAGGGTCTCCAGGTGGCTTTTGCGGCCGGCACTGAGACCGGCAACAAAATCATCAAGCCACTCTACTACGCCATGGTAGACCCACTCCGCATACACGAAGTTATCACCAACCTATTTGATAATGCTGTCAAATACACTGAGACCGGCAAAATTACACTCGGTATAACCGGAGACCAAAACGTCGTACAGTGTTTCGTCCAAGATACCGGTAATGGCATCCCGCCTGATGATGCAAAACACTTGTTCCAAAAGTTCTACCGCGTCGATAACACCGCCACCCGAACTATCGGTGGCACGGGGCTCGGCTTGTTTATCTGTCGCAAAATTGTTGAGCTCTACGGTGGCCGCATTTGGGTCGAAAGTACTGTCGGGGAGGGGAGCACATTCTATATCAATCTTCCGCGCCTTACCGCCCAGCAAGCCGAAGAAGCCCGCAACCAAACCGTCCATAGCCCAAAGCCAACAGACCTAGGCGGCATAAACCCTATAGTAACTCCGACAGGACAGGCTAGTTGACATTATGCGTATCGTGCTACAATACAACCAAACCATTAGCAAAATCACCCAGGGGTTACGATGACAAAAATAATGCTTGTTGAGGACGACAACAATCTTCGTGAAATTTACGAAGCACGTTTGTTGGCCGAAGGCTACGAAATCGTCAGTGCAAAGGATGGCGAGGAAGCACTCGCTATTGCGGTTAAAGAAAAGCCAGACCTTATCATCTCCGATGTTATGATGCCCAAAATCAGCGGGTTCGACATGCTTGACATCTTGCGTAGTACGGCCGAGACCAAAAATACCAAAGTAATCATGATGACCGCTCTCAGCCAGCAAGAAGACAAAGAGCGCGCAGATAAACTCGGAGCGGACCGCTACCTCGTAAAATCCCAAGTTACACTCGAGGATGTTGCCAAAGTCGCGCGTGAAGTTATCGATGGTCAACCAGCCGGCGGTTCACCACAGGCCGTGCCCGTTGCAACTGCCCCAGCACCTGTAGCTGCACCTGCTCCAAGCCCAGTGCCAATGCCAGTACCAGCACCCGCTCCAACGCCAGACCCCGCTCCAATCGCTGCCGCACCCACCACCGACTCCCCAGCGCTAGCACCACCACCAACACAGCAAACCAGCAGTGTTTCTATACCTGTTGTCCAGGTAACCGAAGCTCCCGTGACACCAGCGCCAAGTGCCGAACCAATAACTACGGATACTGTCGTTGCACCAACCGTAGCGCCAGCACCATCCGCAAATGTCGATGATCAAATAGCCTCGTTTATGGCGCAGGCTCCGGCCGCAGCCGCAGCACCGACCCCAGCGCCAGTTGACACGTCTATGCCAACGGTCAACCAAGATTCGGGTGGCGGAACAAAGCGCGTCGTAGCACCACTTCATGACATATCCACCGGAGCACCTGACCTCAATGCACTTCTTGCCAAAGAGGAAGCAAATGATGCCATGGCCGCTGCAGGAGCGTCTGTTATCAACCCGCAAATGCCACCCACACCTCCCGCTCCGAGCATATAGCTGCTAGACTACAATCAATGAGACTCAACAAATTTATCGCACAGGCAACCGGTATTAGCCGTCGCGCTGCAGATGCAGCTATAGAACTGGGCGATGTGTTGGTTAATGACACGCTGCCGTCGGCTGGCCACGCCGTAACCCCCGAAGACGTCATCCGATACAAGGGCAGGACGCTCGTTAACAATGCTAATCCGACACAGACAACTATCATGCTCAACAAACCCGTTGGCTACATATGCTCACGAGATGGGCAGGGCGGTCAGACAATCTACGATTTATTACCACGGGAGCTCAAACACCTTAAACCCGTCGGGCGACTCGATAAGCACAGCTCAGGACTACTACTACTCACTACCGACGGTCAACTTGCCTATGAGCTGACCCACCCAAAGTTCAACAAATCTAAAACCTACAAAATCGCTCTCAACAGGCCACTTGCTGAACAAGATTACCTCCAAATTCACAAGCAGGGTGTCGAGTTGGATGACGGCCCCAGTAAGCTCGAACTCGAACGAATCAATACAACTGATGACAACAACTGGAAAGTCACCATGAGCGAAGGCCGCAATCGTCAAATCCGTCGAACATTTGAAGCACTTGATTATAACGTCGTCAAACTCCACCGCACTCACTTCGGTCCTTATATCCTAGACTCCCTGAAGCCCGGTACATACAAACCAGTGGAGCAATAATGGCTGACATTGTATACGTTGGTGTTCTCAACATTACCCCAGATTCTTTCTCAGATGGAGGCGAATACAACTCTGTTCCTGCTGCTCTGAAGCAAGCCCACACACTCATTGACGACGGGGCACAGCTGCTCGACATCGGCGCAGAATCTACTAATCCATCCTCGCGTCCGCTCACTGCTGACCAAGAAATTACACGCCTTGCCCCAATCCTACCAACTCTTGCTACCTCAATTGGTTCGGATAAATTCTCGCTCGACACATATCACCCAGAAACCGTGCGATGGGTGCTCGACCAAGACATCAAACCCATCGTCAATGACGTGTCTGGTCTTCATAACCCCCAAATGCAAGAACTTATCCTCAAACAAGACTTACGTGTCATCATCAGTCATTTGCCCAAAGCCGCTGACGGTATACCAACTAGAGCGCACACCAAAGACTATATTCATTCCATCGAGACAGTTCGAGACGAATTGCTCCAAACCGCTCAATTGCTTGAATCGCGAGGACTGCCACGCAAAAACATCATCCTAGACCCTGGCATAGGCTTTGGCAAAACCATGCAGCTCAATTGGCAGCTCCTGGATTTTCCAAAACACGTTCCGGAATATTCCGTGATGCTTGGCTATTCCCGCAAACGGTTCCTCCACACCGACCCAATTGACGGCAATGAACTCCCGGCTGCAGTCGGTCTCAAGGTCAATGCCCAAAACTCCGCACAGGATAAAAAAGCATATGAAGCCTGGCTCCAAAAAATACACGCAAAAATACTTCATCAAATCACCACACATACAGCAGGCAACAATCAGACAATCTACCTCAGACTCCATGACATGCCAGCGTACACACAAACACCCACTATGAATTAATCTATGCACACCATTGTTTTTATGATATAAACTGGTCACTATGACAGCCCCGGGAGTTGATATAAGCTGGAAACAATGGGACACGTTTTTGGCATTAAACACATTCGATAGCCTAACCGATGTTTTAGAACGCCTTCGACCATGGTGGAACCCGTGGGAAACAACGTACAATAGTCGAATTCATGTGCCCTTATTACACAGTCATGTCTGTGTTGGGCTCGTGGAGGGCGAAGAAGTCGACAGAACGTATACATCAAAACTGGTCGCGGCACGATCTGCAGAACTTGTCATGCTTGAGTTTACCGATTTTCGCACCCCAGGGGCCGACACCCCATCTCAAATCAAATCTCCCGTCAATGCCTACATACCAAACAACCTACCGCCAAGCCCTCTGTTTGACGGACTCCGCCTGACGGCAGCCCCACAATCCATCCCCGTGTTAGAGGCAATTGTCGATGCTGAAGTTATCGAAATACCACGTTTCTCAGGACAAGAGGCTGATACGTTTGCTCGCGGTTGCTATAATGGCCTCGAAAAACGAGCCTAGCCACTCGAATTAACATTTTTTAATATCAATATTTTAACTTGTCAATAGCTGCTACCTCTGATAGAATAGAGCTAATGAAAAAGTTACCGATTGTCGCTATCGTTGGCCGTGCTAACGTTGGTAAATCCAGCCTGTTTAACTCTATCCTGCGTCGTCGCGAGGCAATCGTTGCACAAGAGGCTGGCACAACACGTGATAGCATCAGCGCCAAAGCATCCCATGCCGGACAGGATTTCTGGCTTGTCGACACCGCAGGTATAAAAGACGCCGAAGATGATTTTGAGTTCACTATCCAAGAGCAAATTACCCAGGCAGCAGACAGCGCTGACGTCATTTGGGTTGTCATCGAAGCAGATGCGGCCATAACCGAAGAAGACCGCCGTGTCGCCAAACTCGCCCTCAAGAGCAAAAAGCCGGTGTTCTTGGTAGTCAACAAAGCAGACAAGGCAACCAAGGCCGTACCAGAAGACTTCCAGCGCCTTGGCATCAAACCAATCATGATGACCAGCACCACCCAAAACGCTGGTATTGGCCATCTACTCGACACGCTAATCACGCACATTCCCAAAGCCACACTGACCGAAGCATCTGACCGCATCCATGTTGCAATCTTAGGTCGCCCAAATGCTGGCAAATCAGCACTGTTTAATTCACTCGCCAAAAAACAACAAGCAATTGTCGCAGACCGCGCCGGAACCACACGAGATGTCAACCGTGCCGTTATCAAATACAACCAGCGTGAAATCGAACTCATGGACACCGCAGGAATCCGTCGTTCTGGCAAGATTGAGGTTGGCATCGAACGATTCAGTGTCATCCGTGCACTTGCTGCCATCGAGCAGTCCGATGTTTGTCTTATGCTCATGGATGCTAACGAACTCAACGTCGCTCTTGACCAAAAAATTGCCGGTATGATTAAAGAAGCCGGCAGGGGATTAGTGCTCGTGATTAGCAAATGGGACAGCCTAAAAGTCCCAGAGCCAGAACCCGAAGAAGAAATCGATGAACTAGAAGAACCCAAAAAGCCCGTCAAGCCAACCAAAGAAGAGAAGAAACGTCTAGCTCGGGCCATCCGTACCGGCCAGCCAAACTTCTCTGGCAAAGACGCCTACACCCGTGACGCAATCGCCGCACGCATCGCCCACACCTACG
>CALMSM010000072.1 GCA_937872425.1 uncultured Candidatus Saccharibacteria bacterium | reverse complement strand
TTAGACAGATATATGGTTGCTTTTTATTCTATCATATGCTATAATATAAGTATATGAGTCGTCGTAACCGTGATTACAGTGGTCGCCCAACCCAAGAAAGCTATCATCAAATCTTCCGGGATGAAACCGGTCTTGGTACGCGAATACTGATATCAACCGTAACATTTAGCCTAATTGCGGGGGTTGCATTGGTCTCCGAACGTATTGGTGATGCCTGGGCACACAGGGGTGATGCCAAAGAATACACCGAGCAGGGCAGACGAGATGCAGCCGAATACGGCAAACTCATTCTTGACGGCCGCCACGCGACTATCGTCATGCTTGACGGTAACGACGGAACACCGCGAGATATCCGCCCGCTGGATAGCGAAGAGACCGGCATCCGCAACCAGTTTGCCACCACGCTAGTAAACACGGCTCGCCCAGGCGGCCAACCATCCAACGAACTTCGTGCAACACCAGCACGTTTTGACCTAGAGTGGGACGGCTACGTGGGCAAAAACAATGCTGATGCACCGAGCAAACATTGCGTTGACCTGGATATCCCAGATGGCGCCAACGGCGTTGCTGCATGGCAGGTTAATGGCTCCCGAGCAACCCTTGCCATCGTCAAGGGCGATAGCATAAATCAGCCACTGGCCGAGCTATGCCAGTACGGCAAAAGTAACACCGGCAACCACCACGAAATCGCCGCAATGGCTCTAATCCCCGGTCAAAACTAAACCCCATGAACACTGAGCTTGAGCTGTTAGAGAGGGCAGAGGGTTACTTTGGCGTACCGATGCAGTTCACTGAACGTGACATGCCTGAGCCAACAGAGCTTCAACCCGACGACATCCGCATCATTGCAGCAGCTGGCCTCGCAATCGCACAAGAAATGGGCATATCCGATACGGATGCACTAGACATCACACGCACGCACCTTCAGATGCTGCATAACCTCGATACATACATCGAATCGCGAGAAGGCGGCATGAGCCAGAGCGAACTACACGAACACCAACACGACGTATTCCACAAAATTTATGACTTCTTTGCACACCCGCCACAGGACGATGATGGCGAGTTCATGCGGCATGGGTACATCAAATTACCAACCGGAACCGGTAAAACCGCCATATTCACAACATTGGTTGATGTACTCAACAAGCCCATCGAAGAAGGCGGCAAGAAACTAAAAAGCCTCGTACTTGTCCCCAAAATTGATCTAGTAGGGCAAACAGTTGGCGATGAGGCCGCCGACAACGTGCGCGGGTTCGCAAGGTTTGCCACCGACACAACAACCAGTGAATACCACAATAAAAAGAAAGATTTGAGTGGTGATGCAGTAGTCATGACCTATAGTTCTTTCCGTAACCTCGTCAAAGCTGGAAAACTTCCGCAAGACATGTTTGATATCGTCATATGTGATGAGCTGCACAATGCACTTGGCGAACAAACCACCAGGGCACTTGAAGAATACGGCAAAGACAAGTTCGTACTCGGCCTAACGGCCACTGCCGAATATGCTCAGGACAAAAAAGTCATGGATCTGCTCCCATATGAGATAGACAGCATGGACCTGCGGGAGGCAATAGAGGAAGGGTTCCTAGCACCCGTTCGATGTTTTGCCATCGCCTCTGATGCGACCATAGAAACCGTTAAGGGCGCAGGCGGAGACTTTAGCGACAAAGAATTAGAAGTTTTAATTGAGAATGAGTGGCGCAATCAAAAAGCAGTTGAATTCGCCAAATCCTTCGTAGAAGAGGGTAAGCAAGGGTTAATCTCTTGTGTGCCGGGCCAGAACCTTGCCCATGCCAAGTTAATGGCAGCCGAAGTCAGCAAGCAGCAGGTTGTCGATGCCAAAACAGGGAAGATACGCAATATTCGCGCACTTGCAGTTGACGGCAAAATGTCAAAAAAAGAACGCGAGAATATATACCAGGCATACGAGCGAGGCGAGTACGACGTGCTGACCTATGTTGACCTTCTAACGGAAGGGTGGGATAGCGCACAAGCAAAGTTTTTGATCAACTTGCGTCCGACTACATCGCCCGTTAACGCCATCCAACGACTAGGGCGCATCCTCCGACCAAACGAAAACGGTGACATCGCCACTGTGGTTGAGTTTATTGATAAATCAAATAAACCCCAGTTCACGTTCTACCACGCGCTAGGCGAGGACACTATCGAACTTGGTCGAGTGTACGGCAAAGTGCAGGACGCAACGGCGGAACACCGACCACGTAGTGATATAGCAAACTTGCCGGCTGATATCCGTGAACTGCTCCGAGATATTGATCATCGGCTCATCGGAGAGCTAACCGTCGCCAAGCGAGAGTCGCTTGTACCCAATAATTTTGCAAGTATCCAAGCATTCTCAAAACAAGTTAACACGAGCACTCGCACTGTCATGGCCCTTATTGAAAAATACCAGCTGACGCCTCATTCGCTTCACAGCGGCAGGAACATGGCAAACTATCTAGACCCTGAACAACAGGCCCTCCTGCTCGCGGATAGTTATTTTAAGGTACCGCCAATCTCCGAAGAAGACGTATCACTGTACGCACTCATACAGGAGTTTAGATCATCCAATCCGATGCTCAGAAAAATATTCGAGGAGCTCGGGGTTGATATCACTCTCAAAAAGGTTCAGGGTCGCCCAACCCCAACAGTTAAAAAATCGGGGCTCGAAGGACTGAGGGCGCACCCGTACTTCGTCAATAGAGCGCGCGTAGAAGCAAATACGCCGCTATATAAAGCCGCTGATGAGCTGGGACTTTCCGGCGAGAAAGTAAAAAAAATCGCCGCCGAACAAGGGCTCGTCTTGGATGAAATCCTAACGGGCAATGGCTATACCACAACTATCATCAGCCCGCAGCAACTTTCCACTATTCTTGAACATCCTCTCTTCAAGATTCCACTCGCAGCAGAAACCGACGCAACAATCAATCAGCTAGCGGATAGTCTGGATGAAAGATATGCCACGCTGTTAAAGGTGGCTGGACAAAACGGCATTAAACCAATCGAGCGAAGAATACAAGGGGGCACGGTAGCCCTAGTCTTTAGTGATGAACAGCAACAACGTATAAAAAAGCTACCCTATTTTGAGCTGAGCTTTCCTGATGACAACGAGGTCTCGCTAACAACGCTAATCGAGCTTTTGAATACTTCCAAGCCAACTCTGGAGAAAGTCCTAGAGGGGCTGGGTATACCCACAAACAAAAGACGCGGGCCACACGGTGGCACGTTTGTGCCAAAGGATCGTATAGACGCTATCAAAGCGGCAGAATACTTCCAAATACCCCATATGGCTGAAGATGATTATCTGCTCCATCGGCTAGGCAAGGACCTCGGTGTAACGACAAGAATCCTAAAACGCATGTGCGACGAGGGCGGTATCCAAATCTCAGAGAAAATAAGCCAAAACGGAAAACCCGCCGAGGTAGTGAGCCAGCAAGACATAGATACAATAAAGGCCATACTTGAGGAGAGACTACCAAGTTTGCCAGAAGGCTACATGACTGCCTCTCAGTTCAGCAAACAAACAGGTATATACCTCGAGAAAGTGCTAAAACTTGCAGAACGAAACGGTACCATGGTTAAACAATACCGCTCAAAGGCAGGACGGCTCACCCCATCACTTTCGCCCGAACAACAAGAACTCATTCGATCCTTAGCCTAGATGGCTATGGTTTCTGCTCAAGCAGGTCGATATCAGTTTCAAGATCTGCAAGACGGGTTTGAACTAAATTCTTGACGTCATTTATGGCTAGGTTATAGACATCTGGCCCCATATTCTGCAGCACAATCATGATAATATCTTCGGCAGCAATTACTCCGAACTCGCCACCTTGCTGCTCATCAATCCGCGTGATGACTTCATCTATGCACTTCTTGAGCACCTCCGGGGAGCTAACATCCCATTTCCGTTTCATGCTTTTATTGTAGCACCAGTATGGTCTTAGCCGACCGTGCTAGAGCCTTCGAGCGAGGCAATCCATTCATCGCGGTCGAGCAGACCTCTATCCGTCAAAAAGATACTGCTACAGCACGAGCCACCATTCGCCGACTTCATGACATCCAACGGGTCGGTTGACCATTTTTGGTCAACATACTTAGTGTTTTCCGTAACTGCCGCATGCACATCAGGCTGTTGACCATCGGCAAGCAACATATCAATATCCATCAAGAATATATCGTAATTATTACGTTTCTGGGACATAATCCCCAAAAATCGCGTCGCCGTCGCGTCGCAGTTTAGACGTTCTTTGCATATGCGTTTGGCTGTGTCTTCTGGCAGCTCTCCCGGCTGAATATTTGCGGCAGGAAAGCCCCAGTGTCCGGCCAAATCTGGGTCATCGTCTGGCCGTTTCACAACCAAAAACTCTTCAGGATTGTCTTTATTCTTCAACACTACTGCGACAACGTATTTGACTTGCTTACTCATGAGCAAATCACTCCCAGCCGTACATTCTTCTAAACACGCCTGTCAAAAGCGCCTGGTCTGCCTCATCATAGACATGCTCCACTACAAATGTACCCACGGTTTTTCCATCAATCCGCTGTTGACTTGTGACCTGTATCTCTGCCACTGCTGTCCAATCTCTTTGCGCCAGCCAGATTTGAATGTCATCAGCAAAAAACGCCAATGTGTCTTTCTCAAAAGGGTATTCTTGGCCAATCTCAACAGGCCCAGGTATATCCTGTCTCAGAATAGTATTAACATTAATCTGTATCCCCACACTAGCAAGTATAGCAGGAGCTATTTACTCACCAAAAGGCTGGGCTGCCTATAATCAATTGCGAATCTAACTGGTTCAGCTGCAGACGCTCTATCAATAATAAATGGGACCGCCGGGTTGACGGTACCCTGTTCCGTATATTCACCCAAGGCCGCGCCAATCTCAAAGTTACGAAATCCGGCGTCTCCCAACCCTTGGCGCGCACGCATTGACACGGAAGGTTGGTCAAAATCCAGAGCTAGCTCGGCATATACATCACCATTAGCTATGTAGTCCGTAGCCAATATACCGTGTTGTGCCAGCTTGTCGGCGGCCTGCTCCAAGACACTCAACGGATCTACCATATGCATAAATGCCCAGCTGCTAACAACTAGGTCCAGATCCACCGGTATTTCGGGTATTTCGACCAAATCGTGTGCGTCACCAACCACATAAGCATCTTTCGGCAACGTCCTTGTCATACTACCGAATCCAGCAACACGCCGATAATCATGCAGCGATAGACCATACGCCTCATGGCCGTCCTGCAAAGCCCGCAACGTAAAACCCCCAGCAGCGGTTCCAATATCCAGCACTCGAAGCTTTCGTCCTAGACGTTGCTCCTGTTCTGCCATCAGCGCAAGGGCAGTGATAGGTGCTTGCCCTTGTCGCCCAGACTTGAA
>CALMSM010000071.1 GCA_937872425.1 uncultured Candidatus Saccharibacteria bacterium | reverse complement strand
CTTCTCCTTGGCCAGGATGGCCAGCCTGTCTTGCAGCTTGCGGTCGTCCACGTCGACCTTCAGTGACTTCAAGAACGCCTTGGAGTAGCGCAGCGCCGTCGCCAGCGCCTGCTTCTTTAGCGTGGCCATGGTCAGGCCTCGACGTCGGTCAGCTCGACACCTTGCTCGCCTGCTGCGCGCGCGCCCGTCATGCCCGCGGTCAGAACCGCACGCAAGCCGCCGACATCCGCGTTTTCAATAAACGCTAACAGGTCCGCCTTGACCGCCTCGATGCCTTTGGACGCTGAACCTTCAACAACTGATAGCAGTGCAGCGTTGAGCGCGTTGTCCGCTGCGATGTAGCCCTCGTCCGCAAGCAGTTGGGCCTCGTAGGCGTCCAGCTCATCAGTTCCATGGCCGGATGCCGCGAAACGCGCGCTGAGGCTGTTTGCGGCCTTGGCAGGAGCATTGCCTGGCTCCTCGGCTGGGTCCGGCTCAGTCGGTTCTGGCGCCCCAAGGGTAGCTTCGTCCTCGGCCGGCTCACGTAGACCCAGCTTGTCTCGAATCTCATCCTGGGACACCTTCAAGCCCAACGGGACGAGCTTGGCCAAAGCCTCAGACAGGACAGCGACGTCTTCAGGCTCCTCGAAGAAGAACCGTACCTTCGGCACCGGCGTGCCTTCCGGGTAGTTGAATTTGACGTAACTCGTGACGGCACCTTCGCGAATGCACGCAGCGATGGCTTTTGCCAGGCTCCGAATCTTGCGCGTGAAAGCCTCGCCGTGCACGGTACCCAGCGCGTGCGAGCCACCACTGCCGGTGTTGCCGGTGCCCGTGGTCAGGACGGCGCCGGTCTTCCGCTTCGTGATTTGCTCATCGAAGTAACGCACGAATCGCTCGTACAGCTCTCCGGAAGCACCTTTTGTCGAGCTTTCCAGAAACTCGATTTTCATGCCCTCCGGCACACGCGCCCATGCGTCGATACCCAGTTGCGTCAGCGCGCGGTCCAAGTCCTTGACGGACTTCTTCAGCTCTGGCGAACCGTAGCCACCAAGCTTAATGGGGTCGTACGTACCGACGCGCAGCGGCTGCCCGACAACCTCCAGCAGGCCAGCCCAGTCCTTGATGCCGAGAGTCTTCAATGCTTTGTAGAAGGCCCCAGCGTAGCCATGCGAACGGAGCACCGGCAAGCCGTAGCCGTTCATCGCCAGGTACATGAAGACGCCCTTCTTGAGGGGCGTGGGGACTCCACCGGACTCGGCAGGCAATAGGAGCGGCGTGCGCGCATCGCGCTTGTCGAACGTGAGCCACGCCGGATTGACCGGCACTACGTCTTCCAGCGTCCAGTGTTGTGGATTGGATGTGTCCCAGAACATCTCAGCGCACGCGTACCCAAAGTCCTCGTAGCCGAGTAAGTGCTCAACGATGGACTGAATGCAGTCCAGGTCAAGCACGTTGCGCTGCACATCCTCCGCGACCTTCTTGTCACGCGCGAGCGGTCCGCCAGGCTCAGCGATGAGCGGCGCCGCCGTGAGCGCCTCGGTCACGGCTTCGCTAGCACTCGCGTAATTCATGTCTTCGCTGATGACGGCCTCAACCAAGCGCACGAAGCCTTGGATGTCACCTTGCTTGGCGCGCTTGAGCTGGGTCAGAACGGCAAGCGGCGTATCGCCCATTGGCACGATGTCGTCGATGGCTCGACGCACCTGTCCCGTCGCCTGCGTTGGGACAAGCGGCGCGGTTGGGTATGCGACTTGTTCGCTCAGCTCGGCACGCGATGCCGGTTGGTCTTGCAGCACTTGGGGGGGCTGATGCCCAAACGACATCAGTCGCTGAAAGAAGCCGGGTTTATTGTTTTTTTCATTCATCGTCGTCATCGTCGTCGTGGACACGCGGAGCGCCGAAAATCGACCCGCGCGTATTGGAAACCCGCGGTGCTCCGCGGTATTCCGGGGCCTCGTGCTTCTCAAAGGTGTAGCTAGATTGCGCGTGCAAAGCGGCCTGCACGATGGAGTCAGCAAGGTCCCGAACTTTCCCGGCCGGGAACACCGACAGCTGCGCCAACGCCTGTTCCGCCAGTGGCGTCCCTTCAACCATGGCCACGCGCCGCTTGTAGAAGTGCGGCAGCGCCGCGTGAGCGCGCATGTTCTTGCTGCCAATCGGCGTAAATTCCGTGATGTGCCAGCGCCAGGTCGGGTCCTCTTGAAGAATCTGCGTGAGCGCTTTGCCCCAGTCCTTCTGCTCGATGATGACCGTCGCAGGCTTGTGGATGGCAGCCATGTTTTTGAGCCGTTGGATGAACAGCGGCGACGGCTCCCGACCACTCCATCCATCGACGAGCAGCATGTCGGTCTCGCGCGCACCGAAGACGGTAAGGCCGTAGGTGTCGTTCTTCTCGGATTGGCCCTGTGCCGTGTCCACCGAAAAGAAACGGAAGGACGTGCGGATACCTTCGGATGGCCGCACCATCTTGATGTATTCGCGCTTGATATCGCCGCCGCCATCGGGAACAGGCATCTGCTGATGTTGAGCGCTGTAGGGGCCCGGCGTCAGGTCTTCCTTCGCTTCAGCAACCCTGTCCGGCCCAAATCCCGCAGGAAACAGCAACTCCCCGCGCTCCGTGCGCCAGTCTTCAAAAATAGTCGTCAAGCAGTGCCGGCTGGGGTCA
>CALMSM010000070.1 GCA_937872425.1 uncultured Candidatus Saccharibacteria bacterium | reverse complement strand
GTCGCCAACAGCCGTAGCGCTGCCAGATTTTATGCCAACTGACCGTATAGCGCTCATTGTTGGGCGCGAGGTCGAGGGCATTGAGCCAGAAGTATTGGCGCTCTGCGATACGATCATCGAGATTCCAATGCATGGACAAAAAGAGTCATACAACGTGGTTCAGGCGTCAGCAATGGCGCTGTACCACTGTCGGTACCCTGCTAGATAACGGGTGACAATAAGCATTAGTTTGTTATACTAGATGTAACATGGCATACAAACAAAAACATAGAACACTTAGCGCCCCAAAACAAATCTCCAAGCGTGACCACCGACACTACTGGCCATATTTGCCTCTTGTGATTGTGAGCTTAGGGTTGGCGAGCATCATGTTTGTGAATAGCCTCCGAGCAACGCAAGTACTGGGTTCTTCCGACGGAGTTGCTGAACGCACCCTACTAATCAGCACCAACAAAAGCCGCCAGCAAGATCGCAAATCCCCGCTCGCTGATAGCCCCCAGCTTTCACAAGCAGCACAAGCGAAAGCAAACGATATGGTCGCACGTAATTATTGGTCGCACGCTGCCCCTGACGGCAAGCAAGCCTGGTCGTTTGTTGATGAAGCTGGGTACACATACCAAGTTGTTGGCGAAAACCTCGCGTATGGCTTTAGCAGCAGTGATGAAGTAATCCGTGGCTGGCTCAATAGCCCAGCACATCGAGAGAATCTGCTGGGCAGTGATTATACGGAGGTTGGGTTTGGGGTGGCACAAAGCGCAGACTTCAACAAGTCTGGCCCAGAAACAGTGGTTGTCGCGCTGTATGCAAAGCCCGGCATTGCAACAACGAGCTCTTCGCAATCGGTACTAGGGAAACACACTAATCAAGAGAGTTTTGGTATAACTCGGCTGGAAACACTCACAGGAGATTATGGATCGGTTGCAGTGTTTATCGCCGGGCTCATCACGGGCGCCGCAGCACTTGTCCTGCTCACAAAACACCTTGCAGCAGTCAAGCGGATCGTTGTTGACAGCGAAAGGTTCGTGATTCACCATCCACTACTAGACGTTACACTTGTAGCACTTCTAATCGTTGCGACGTTCTTGGCGCAAACTGCTGGATTTGTGCGCTAGCCGAGCTTGACGTTATCAGCACCAATCGCCTGCTGAAGTTCAGGTATGGCGGTTTCGGGCAAAACAAGCCCAGGGAGACGAATTGCCTGTTTATTTACTTCTGCTCCGATTACAAGGACAACCGGCATGTCGCCAGGGTTTGTATCGATTACCGTCTTGATAACCTTGAGCTTTTCCTGATCAGCCGAGGAAACCAGCCTAACATACACACGAGACGGAGGCGGTACATCGTTTGTGGCGCTGGTCTTTTTGACGGTGGGTTTTTTGGATTTCAGTACGCGTGGTTTTTTGCCAGTAGGTTGGTAGGCAGTAGCTTGCTCGTGAGTAACTTCGCGCGCATCATCAACGAGAACCTTGAGCTCCGTCGTCGAGTTACCATCCCTGTCTTTGGCGTTTAGCTTACCCCGCACAATCACAACACGATCGCGCTCCCAGAGACCGATAGTTTGTTGGTACACGCTAGGGAATAGGATAAGTTCTATCTCCCCAAGCTCATCTGTGATTTTGACAAACGCCATCTTCTGGCCATTCTTAGTCGTAATCTCACGAAACTCTGCAATTGATCCACCTACGGTCACTGGCTTGCCATCATGCTCTGGTAGCAGTGTGCTCAATGCAATTGTTTGCTCGGCAAGTAATGCCGCAAACGCCTCGAGTGGTTGTTGAGTTAAAAATAGCCCCAGTAGCTCTCGCTCCCAACCCAGTAGTTCCCGTGTGCCATGAGGAACAACGGGCGGGGTTAGTGCAAGCGCCGGGCCAGCACCGGATTCACCGCTCTGCTCAAGGCCACCAAATAAATCGGTTTGACCAAGCTGTCGTTGTTTCTGAAGCCGTTGTCCGTACGCGATAATTGAATCGATGTTGTGGAGCAAGGTAGAACGGTCTCCAAACCGGTCAAAGGCACCTGCCTTCATCAAGCTTTCAATCGCCTTACGGTTTACCGCTGAGCCATGGACGCGGCCCAAGAAATCCTCCAAGCTGACGAATGGGCCAGATGTGTTTCGGGCTTCGAGTATGGACTCAACTGCACCCGTCCCGACGTTCTTGATTGCTGCCATGCCAAATCGTATCTGAAGTTTGTCATTTGGTACAACTGCAAACTCTACAAATGATTCGTTCACATCAGGGGGCAAGACATCCATGCCCATGTGTTTGCACTCGGTGATTTCTATCGCTAATCTATCCGTATCATCAAAGTCACTTGTCATAACAGCCGCCATGAATGCAGCCGGATAGTGAGCCTTTAGGTACGCTGTCTGGTACGCAATCAAGCCATAGCATGCTGCGTGGGATTTATTAAAACAGTAGGCTGCAAAGTCTTCGAGCTGTTTCCAGAATCGCTC
>CALMSM010000069.1 GCA_937872425.1 uncultured Candidatus Saccharibacteria bacterium | reverse complement strand
CACATCGTCAACCAGCGCATCACGGTACATATCTGCAGCCATGCTCAGAATTGGGCGGATGTCATTGGCGTCTGGCCTGTCGCCGATTTCGGTGTAAGCAGCCACCAGGTCGATTCCTTCGATGTTACGAACAAACTGCGCACCCTTCTTGCCGATGGCAACAACTTGCGTACTAATGCCAGCTGCCTGATCGTCCAGGATCGCTTTGCTCAGCAAACGAATAACGTTGGCGTTGTATGCTCCGGCAAGACCGCTATTGCTGGTCATAGCAATATAGAGACGTTTTTTGACAGGACGCTTAGCATACAGTGGGTGTTCTTCTACTTCTGTAATTGCACTCAAACGTGTCAAAAGTGAATGTGCATAGGCGCGATAGTCTCGGCCAGATGCTGCATGCTCTTGGGCGCGTCGCATTTTGCTAGCGCTAACCAACTCCATAGCCTTCGTAATTTGACGTGTACTTGTCACGCTACCGATACGGCGTTTGAGGGTGATGGTATTAGCCACGTACGTCTCCTATATTGGTCATGAAGTGTGCTCGTGTCATTATTTCTTTGGGGTATCCTTAACTTCTTCGTACGATGCCGCGATTTCACGGGCAATCTTCAGAATCTGCTCTTTTGCTTTGTCGTCTGGCTCTGAGCCGTCTGCAAGACCGTCAATAATTGCAGGGGCTTTGCGCTTGACGTCACGAAGCAAGTTATCTTCAGCCTTTTTAAGCTTCGCTAGTGGAACCTTGTCAAAACAACCATTGGTCGCAGCAAATAGTACGGTGTACATCTGCCAGATAGCAAGCGGTGTGTACTGTGGCTGTTTTAGCAGCTCTGTCAAACGCTGACCACGTTCGATGCGCTGACGAGTTTCTGCGTCCAGATCGGTTGAGAACTGGCTGAATGCAGCAAGTTCACGGAACTGTGCAAGGTCGAGCTTCAAACCACCACCAACTTTTTTGATTGCCTTAGTCTGTGCGGCAGAACCGACACGAGACACAGACAAACCAACAGAGATAGCTGGGCGAATACCCTGGTAAAACAAGTTTGTTTCCAAAAAGATTTGACCGTCAGTAATACTAATCACGTTTGTTGGGATGTAGGCACTGATGTCACCGGCTTGCGTTTCGATGATAGGCAAAGCAGTGATGCTTCCCGCGCCTTTGGCATCGCTCAATTTTGCAGCACGCTCTAGTAGACGTGAGTGCAAGTAAAACACGTCACCTGGGTAGGCTTCGCGTCCTGGTGGGCGACGGAGCAACAATGACATTTGGCGGTATGCTGCTGCATGTTTGGTCAAGTCATCATAAATGATAAGTGCGTGACCTTTGTTATCTCGGAAATATTCTGCCATAGCACAACCAGCGTATGGTGCGAGGTACTGCAAGCTTGCTGGGTCTGACGCACTAGTAGCAATGACGATTGTTTGATCCATGACACCTTCACGCTTCAAACGCTCAACCAAACGGGCAACTTTGCTCAGCTTCTGACCAATGGCGACGTAGACGTTAATAACACCTGTTTTCTGACGGTACTGGTTGATCATAGTATCGATCGCAATGGCAGTTTTACCCGTCTGACGGTCACCAATAATCAGCTCACGCTGACCGCGACCGATTGGCACGATGGCGTCAATGGCAGTAATACCGGTCATGAGTGGCTCATGCACACTCTTGCGGTCCAATACACCAGGAGCGGTACGCTCAACGGGGCTATTTTGTTTAGTCTTAATCGGACCTTTTCCGTCGAGTGGCTGGCCAAGCGGGCTTACTACACGTCCGACGAGCTCTGGGCCAACAGGCACCTCAAGGATGCGACCACTGCGCTTGGCAGTAGCACCAGCCTTGATTTGTGTGTCATCACCCAAGATAACAGCACCAATTTCGTCTGTACCAAGGTTCAGGGCAAACGCTGTGATGCTCTGGCCGTCGCTTGCTGTGATGTCAATCATTTCGTTGAACCCACAGCCATGGAGGCCATAGATCCATGCTACACCGTCACCGACGCGAGTAACGATACCGACATTTTCGACTTCTGGGCGAGTTTTCAGCTCAGCGATTGCTGTGCGGATTTCTGCGGACAGGTCTTTGATAGAAATATCTTTCATAATTACATAGTTCCTTGGTTGGTTAACCGTTTGAATGTGTCCAATTTGCCACGAACAGATAGGTCAAGTTGCTGATCGGCAGTGTCTATACGCATACCGCCTACCATATCAGCGTCGACTGTCTGCGCAATGAGCACTTGCTTCGCTGCAGGGAACTCACTATGTACAATCGCGGTGAGTTCTGCGATAGACGCCGCGTCGAGCTCGTGCGCGACACGCACATCAGCTTCGAGCATGCCGTCAGATTCACGCAATACCATGACGTCGCGCATGATTGATTCCAGCTCGGCCTCGCGGCCTTCGCTAATCAAGTAGCCTGCGACTTCTTGTGCCAATGTTGCTGCATCTGAAGTAGATGATAGCTTGTGGGCAATCGCACGAACGACTTCAGCACGTGGCGTTTTGGGCATTTATTTCTTACGGCCTTTCATGGCTTTCGCCACAATGTCAGCGTCTCGTTTGGCATCGACCTTTTCGCCCACGATGGTTTCAGTTGCTTCCGAAACCAAACCGACTAGTTCTTTTTCTAATTTATCCCGAGCATGCTTTGCATCTTCTTCGATGCGAACTTCTGCTTCAGAGATAATTGATTCAGCCTTGCGCTGGCCGGATTTCTCGGCTTCACGCAATACTTCACGAGAATCCTTGTGTGCCGCTGCGATAATTTCGTCAGCTTCGTGTCGTGCATCACGCATAACTTTGGCAAGGTCTTCATCAAGCTTGGCTTTTTCTTGTTCCATGCGGACGCCCATGCGGACACCGTCATCGATGGTTTTATGGCGCTCATCCAACATCTTGACGATGCGGTTGAATGCAAACTTCTTGAGCAGAGCAAACACAAATATAAACGTGACCAACTGGATCACAAATGCGCCACCATTCAGGCCAAGTATGCCTTTCTCCTGGTGCTCTGTGCCTGCAGTTGACGATGTGTCCTGGGTTGTATGCGCTTCGGCTGCAGATGTGTCTGCCGCCGTAGTGTGTGCGTCCTCAGAAACAGCCGGCGTTTCGGCCGTCGCGTCATGTGTTGCTGCTGCAATGTAATATGTCATTGGCTTATTCTTTCTGCAGTCTTAATTAGATGATGAACAATGATGCGAATACGAGTAGTGCCATCAACTCAACGATAGCGATAACTACGAAAATCTGACCAAAGTATTTGCTGGCTTCTGGGTTACGACCAACAGCGTTCATAAATGAGCTACCAATCATACCAATACCAATTGCTGGTCCTGCCATACCGAAAGCCATCATGATGCCTTTTGCGAGTACGTCTACGTCCATTATTATTTCTCCTTTATAACTTATTGTTACTTAAATTGATTTACGGTTAGTTTGCTCACGCTTCAGCCAGTGAACCTTTCGGTTGGTGCTCGGCTTCATCGTGATCGTGGTGGATGGCTGCGGACAAGTACATGACACACAGCATGACAAATATGTAGGCCTGGAGAGCACCTACGAATAGCTCAAGGAATAGGAAGGGCAATGCCGTGATTGGGGCAGCAAACGCGCCAAGGTAGGTAAAGATGGCGATGATAACTTCACCAATCGCAACGTTCAGGAACAATCGAAGCGCCAGGCTGGCGATACGAGTCAACTCACTAAACATTTCAAACACGCCCAAGAACCAGGTCATGGGGTTTTTGAGACTGCCAGCAAAGTAGTGACGGATATGTTTCTTGATGCCAGACTCACGAATAGCAAATACCTGCACCAATACCATCATGACGGTTGCCGCTGCGAGCGTAGCATTTAGGTCGGCTGTAAACGGGCGGAAAACGGGGGTCTCGTTATACGTAATTGCTTCACCAACACCCGGCAACAGACCAAGCCAGTTGCTGAACATCACAAAAAAGAAGGTTGTCACAAAATACGGTGCATATTTAGTAGCTTTAGCGCGAGAGCCCAGGCTGCCAGCAAGCGTACTGATGATAAACTCGGTGCCAATCTCTACTAGCTGTGTGAAGCCACGCTTCGGGCGGAGTGTCATGCGACGTGCCGTAATAACCAACACAACAAGGATAAGCAACGAGCTAATCCAGGCGTAGAGGATAGAGTTAGTGATACTGATACCGTGCCAGGTAAACAATTCGGCTGGCGTTATATGGATGGCAGGGCCATCAGCAGCAAACCGAGTGAGCAAGGTTTGAATCATGCAGTTCCTTTCTTCTTGGAAGTTTTCTTAACTAATTTCATATCTTGAGCCGCCTGATCAGCTTGGATCTCACGGTATTCAACATAAATCATGTAGGAAGCTAGGGCAATGGCAAGCATGAATCCAGCCAACACGTATGAAGGCTTTGTGCCAAAGTGGCTGTCGAGCTTGAGTCCAATAAAGATTGGTATAAGAATAGCCACGGCCAGACGCCAGCTCATTGTGAGTAGACTAGCCAAAACCTGTGATTTTGCCATGTTCGCAGCGGAACTATCAATAATCTGCTCGAGACCACTCTCAGCAGAAGTCGTCGTCTTTGCTTTGGCGGCGGCTTTTGTCATCTCCACAAACTATAGCAGCTGACCCCTTGCCAGTGCAAGTGTATTTGTGATAAATGTCACTCGCCAGACGGAAATCCTAACGCTTGCTCGAGCCGATCCTGCCAGGTTAGCGAATGAGCACCCGCGCATGCCGATGGGTCTGCCGTTACATTTGCCTGATGAGCATCATTTTGTACGGTGTTAAATCGCTCCGTAATAGTTGCCTCCGAATCACTACCATAGTTGATAAGCAAACGATCTTCGGAATGAATGACCTGGTTCATCGGACTGTCAATTGTCTGACCGTTGAGCACAAATGTTAATGTATTACCGTCTTGACCATCTACATAGACGTTCGTTTCTGTCTCAAAACTCATGCGACCCATGTCGTAGCCCAAATTGGCAAAAAAATGCCCCCACGTCACTGCATCCGCATGGACATGCACA
>CALMSM010000068.1 GCA_937872425.1 uncultured Candidatus Saccharibacteria bacterium | reverse complement strand
TGGTTGAATGTGCTGGACGGATGGCTTATGCGCAAACGGCAGCTCGCGGTACCAGTCAGATTGTTCGAGCTTGTCTACGAGCGGTTCGAGCGATGAACCACCACCACAGAGCAGAACTTGGTGTGGTAGGTAATCCAAACCCTTGAACTCATCCAGTGCTAGCTCAATACCACCGCTCCATACATCAAGCGTGGAGTCTATGGCACGACGGATATGTTTGCCCTTTTCTGCACCCAAATGTTCGTTGCCAAGTGCTAGCTTGAAGTTCTCTGCCTTGGCAAACGACACACCAAGTTCACGTTCCACGCTACGAGTAAATGCCCGCCCGCCAATACCAAACATCTTGGTACCTTGTACGCCGCCATCATTCAATACAGCAATATCCGTTGTGCCGCCGCCAACGTCCACCAAAATAGCACTCATGTTGGCACTTGGATCATTGCCAATGACTGAGCGAGCTACTGCAAACGGTTCTGCCGCAACTGCTACTAGGTCAAGATCCAGCTCCTGTGCCGTTCGCTCAAGTGCACCAATGTGTATAAGCGGCGCAAAGGCGGTGTAGAGCTGTACTACGACTTCGCTCCCCTGGAACCCTACGGGGTTAGTGACAGGGTAGCCATCTATGTCTATACGCACGAGTGCGCTGTTGACCAGGCGAATTTGGACTTCTTTGCCGCCCATTTCCCAGGCAAGTTGCTGCTTAGCGCGAGCTTCGGCGCGCTCTTGGACCAGGCGGATAATCTGCTCTGTTTCTTCTATATCAAGCTGCTTGGTTGGGTTTTTGCGCTTGCAGCGTACGGTTATAGTGGTACCTTTGACCAGCTCCCCAGCTATACCAATGGCAGCCGTACGGACACTGACACCTGCTTGCTCTTCTGCCTCAGTTAGCGCCGCATCACAGTTACGTACCACGGCAGCAATATCAGAAATCGCACCGGCTTGCATGTCGTGTAACGCCTGATGCTGGCGACCCACACCGATGATATGTAGGTTATCACCGTCAACTTTGGCAACTAGCGCCTTGACGTATTCGGTACCAATGTCCAGGCCCACGATGTATTTTTCTTGTGGCACGCTCGGATGCTTACCTCGAGCGCTTTTGGCTTTTGTGGTAACTGTTTCTTTGATGGTTTTTAGCTTGTCGAGCTGTTTAAGCATAATCTCCTTGATTGTACCAGATTTGAGCAAGGCTGGCGAGTGATTTGGCCGGCAAAAAAATTAAGCCAAGACGGCTTTGATGCGGCGGATGCCGGCACTACTGGATTCTTCTTTGAGAATTTTGAAGTGCTTGTCGTCTTCGGCAAGTTGCAATGTATGGTCAACATGTGGGCCACCACAAATCTCGAAACTAAATGGTCGTTCATCTTTGGGTGATTTGGCGTCTTTCATGCTGTAAACCTTGACCGTATCCCCATAGCGATCACCGAACTGGCCCAATGCGCCCAGCGGACCAGTAGCTTCTGCGGTGGGATACTCTGCCCAGCTGACTTGCAGGTCGTTTTGGATTTGTGCGTTGACGATTTTCTCTACCTCATCAAGTTGCTCACGTGTGACTTTTTCTGGATGGCTAAAGTCAAACCGGAGGCGTTCCTCGGTGATATTACTGCCGTTTTGTACGACATGGTCGCCCAGGACATCACGAAGTGCTTGATACATCAAGTGTGTGGCGGTGTGGTATTTCTTGTGAATGAGCTGCTGGCCGCCCAAGCCACCCTTGAATGTTCCTTTGGCAGCAGTCTGACTACGCTCGCGCTGCTCTTGCATGAGTGCGTCAAACTCTGCTTGCCAGTTTGCTGACACCGTGACTTCATTCTTGTAGGCCTCTTCGACACTCAATTCGGCAGGGAAGCCGTATGTGTCATGAAGCATAAACACTTCTTTGCCAGTCAACCCGCCCTCGGTAAGCTTGCCGAATTGATGGATACCTTTGCGCAGTGTCTGGCGGAAGGCTTTTTCTTCACGAACCAGGGTATCGATAACTTCTTGGCGTTTTTCGTTCATTTCTGGGTAATCTTCGATGTACAGCCCGGTTATAACCGGAACGACTTCTTCCATGAAGTTTTGCTCGACGCCAAGCTCAAACGCGAACCGAATAGCACGGCGCATGAGGCGACGCATGACATAGCCCTGCTCTTTGTTGCTTGGTTTTACTCCATCAACAGCCAAAAACGTCGCAGCACGCAGGTGGTCAGCAATCACGCGCATAGCAGCCGTGTGGCTTTCGTATGATTTACCAGAAAGATTTTGCAACTTCTCGACAATCGGCCACATCAGACTGATTTTGAACACATCTGGACTATCTATAGCAGCTGCAGCAATACGCTCTAACCCGCCGCCAAAGTCAACATTTGGGGCGGCAAGTGGCTCAAACCCACTGTCGGTACGCTTGTACTGCATAAATACTTGATTGCCTATCTCTATAAATCGGCCGGAATCACTGGCAGGGTGTGGCTCGCCATATCCCTCTGCATGGTTTTGCTCACCAAAGTCATAAAACACCTCGCTGTCCGGGCCGCATGGATCACCAATAGGAGTTTTATCTAGGCCACCACCACGGCTCCACCAGTTTTCGTTGTCATCATAGAAGAAAATACGCTCACCTGGCTTGATACCCCTAGTGTCTCCATCTTTTTGCGACCCGATCGCAGCAATCTTGGCATCAATACCCTTTTCTTTGAATAGCTCTTGCCAAATCTGGGCAGCCTCGTCATCGCGAGGGATTCCAGCCTTGTCGTCACCGATAAAACACGTTACATATATCTTGGCTGGGTCCAAGCCGACTTCGTCTACTAAAAAACTAAAGAACCAGCGGATTTGCTCTTTCTTGAAGTAATCACCCAGGCTCCAGTTACCCAACATCTCAAAAAATGTAGTATGGCGATTGTCTCCAACATCTTCGATGTCCATAGCACGTAAACATGTCTGGCTGTTCACCAATCGAAGCCCGTCCTGATGTGGCTCACCCAACAGATACGGGATAAGTGGCTGCATGCCAGAACCAGTAAATAGCGTGGTCGGGTCGTTATATGGGACTAGCAGGGCTCGAGGAATCTGCTTGTGCCCATTCTGTTGGAAGTATTCCAAGTATTTTCGTCTGATTTCGTGCGCATTCATGCCTGATAGTGTAGCACATTTACACCGAGGGGTGGCCATAGTGAGCAATCAAACTGTCGATGTCTGGCAAACCAAATTTATCGATAGCTTGTCGAAACTTTTTTGCCTGTTGTGGTAGGCCAGCTTCTAGGCCGTTTAAAAATCTTTCATACTGATTAAACCTGGGATGCTTAGAATGAAATCTATCGGCATAGCAAAGAAGTTCTCCCTCAATCGAGTTCGGCGTCAGATCTGCGTACGGCAGTTTCCACTTCTGCTGACGAATCTCGTCTGCTGTTATCCCCATCAATACGTGTGTTTTTACTGCATCAACTACGGCCGGGGGTAGGCCTTCATCCTCAAGGATTTTCGCTCCAATAAACGCGTGCTGCTGATATCCGTCTTCTTTGAATGTATGTAGTTCTGGGATAAATAGTGTGTAAGTTCCTATGTCATGCAGCATAGCCGCCAGGACCGCTAACTCTACATCAATTTTACCATCGTATCTGTCGCCGCACTCTCTAGCAATTTTTGCGACAATTTCGCAGTGTTCGTAGACCAATGTAAACGCTTCGTCATTTGGCGCATATTTGCGGTGTAGTTGTGTAATCTCGTCTGGGTTCATCGCACCTAACTATAGCAAACTATATGGCACCAAAGTACAGTCCAAGTGCTAGACGATGATGCCACCGCCAAGACAGGTATCATCATGATAAAACACCGCTGATTGTCCTGGGCTAAGGCCACGGATATCGGCTGAGAGTGACATGGTAGAGGTTTTGGCATCAAATATTGCCTCTGTGAGCTCTCCTCGGTGCCGTGTACGGACTTTTAGCCCCTCGACCGTCTCAGAGACAGATTTAATCCAATGTAGGCTTGTGAGCACGCATTTACGGCTCCAGAGGCCTTTGTCGTTCAGGTCAGTGGTCACATAGACCTCGTTTTTGGCCATGTCCTTGCCTACAACGTAATAAGGAAGCCCGCCACCCACATCTAGCCCATGACGTTGGCCAATGGTGTAGAATATCGCTCCGTCATGCCGGCCAATGGCTTCACCAGCATTGTTGATAATGTCCCCAGGGTTCTGCGGCCCAAGCTCATGCAGCAAGAAATCTTTGATGCCCACTTTGCCGACAAAGCAGATGCCCATGCTTTCTTTTTTACTTGCGGTCACTAGGCCAAACTCTTTGGCAAGCTCACGTACTTCTGGTTTAGTTAAGTCACCGAGGGGGAATAGGGTCTTAGAGAACGCATCTGATGTGACGCGGTACAAGAAGTATGTTTGGTCTTTGTTGCTATCTTTGGCCATCAGAAGTTGGCCATTCTCTGCTTTGGCATAATGTCCCGTGGCAATCATGTCAGCACCGTCCTCGAGTGCAGCATCAAGGAATAGCTTAAACTTAACCTCTTGGTTACACATGATGTCCGGGTTGGGTGTACGACCAGCTTGATATTCGGCCACCATGTAGTCCACAACCTTTTGACGATATTCGGTTTCGAAATCGTAGAGTTTGAAGGCTATGCCCAACTGTACCGCAACGCGCTTGGCATCTTGGTAGTCTTCTTTCCAGGGGCAGTCAAAGCCTGGCAAGTCTTTGGACCAGTTCTTCATGTACACACCAGTCACATCGTATCCCTGCTGCTTGAGAAGCGCGGCCGTCACCGAGCTATCAACACCACCACTTAATCCAACGTATACCTTTGTCATCACAGGCATTATAACAGAGGTGAACGGACTCGTCACGCCGAGAGCGAGCTATTTTTTGCGCTTAGAGCGCTTGCCGTAGACGGTAGAAAGTCCCAATATGACCAGCACTAGTCCTGCCCCAATCAAAACCATTCTGATGTTTTGCCCACTATTCACAAGTGTAGCCACTGGTGCAGCTGGTTTGGTGTAGGGAGACTCATAGGCTCCTGAGTCATAGGCTG
>CALMSM010000067.1 GCA_937872425.1 uncultured Candidatus Saccharibacteria bacterium | reverse complement strand
GATCTCACAGCACGCTGATGTTCGTTTTCAACCTGTCCAATACCCTAATGGCGCAAACCAGGGGACGCACATTTAGGGTAATCGCTGCGTTCGCTTCGGCCACGGCGGGCATGTATTTGCGGGCAGGCATATACTCAAATTATGGCAATTTCTTTTTGCCTGTGCGGGTCAATCGAGATCGCTACAACTCAGATTCGGGCGGGGCTACCGCTTTTAAGTTGATGGATTTAGGTCAACTCCCTATTCCTCCAGGCGGCTACAACACGGCACCGGGCGGCGCTGCGCTGGTTATTTCGGCACGATGTGCGGGGGCTGGGTCGGCCACTATTGATTTTGTCAACATCATGGCGTCGGATTCCACAAGCGATTTTAACAGCTTTATGGCATTCGAGCAGCTTGGCTATAGCGTAGACAATACCGAGTATGTGGAGATCGACGGCATTGACAACACCGGCGCTGGGTACTACAGCGGGGGTGTCAAAGTTGCCGGGTCGGTAAAGCTGCATACAGATTACTTGTATGTGTGGCCGGGTAAGCAACAGCGCATCCATATTCTTTATGATGAGGGCGCCGCCTTTGTCCCCGGTCGACAAATGAATGTATCTATTTTTTACCGGCCACGAGTGCGAACGGTCGGCTAATGAATAAATTTACAATCGACCTTCAACAGCGCAATTTCACCGAGTATATCCATTCGCCCAACCTGAGCGTTACACCAAAAAAATGGTCTGCCAGTGAAAAAGGCGGGCCGCTTGATGCTGAAATTCAGCTATCCGGCCCGGCTGGGGAGTTAGCTGCTGCGCTGGACTGGTTGCGCTATCCCGTGAAAATCATTAATCGTCAGGGCACGCCAGTTTGGTGGGGCGTCGTTGCCACGGTGGAAATTAAGCTAAAATCGCTCAGTTTGGCGGTCAGCTTGGATAATCTGACCAACCGGGTCAAGGTGATTTACAGCTATCAGGGCGCTGATGGTACGTCGCAGTCTGGCGAAACGGACTGGACACAAGACGCAAACAGCGTTGCGGAGTACGGCACATGGGAGATCATCAAGTCCATTGGTGAGGCAACCAGCCAGAGAGCCACACAGGAGATTACCAACACGCTGGGAGACAATGCAACACCAGCCACCACCGAATTTACGGTAGGCGGTGAGGCAATAGACCGTGGTGAGGTGACATTATCTTGCCGTGGCTGGTTCAGCACGTTGACCGCCAAATATTTTGCCAGGCCGGATGGGGTAGAGAAGCACACCAGCGGAAACACGGGAGAGATCAGCCTTGGGCAAAAAATCACAGCAAACACCATCGGCTTTGAACCCAACAACGATTATATCCACGACCTAAATGGACAGCTAAGCAATTTCCAGGCGGGGCAACGTGTGCGGGTAAGTGGCGCTGTAAATTCGGCAAACAACAGTACATTTAGAATCGAACGGGGCACCAACCAGACGGTGCTAACCATTGTCAGTAATCAGATTTACTTTGACCCCACGGACGATGTGCATATTGTGGGCACCGGCTTTTCTGATATTGACGCCAACGATTTAATTTTTATCAGCGGCGCCGGATTGCCAGAAAACAACGGTTATTTTTGGACTG
>CALMSM010000066.1 GCA_937872425.1 uncultured Candidatus Saccharibacteria bacterium | reverse complement strand
GTAATCGCCCCACACCCACGCGGCATAGGCGGGCCACGCAAACGCTAGATATGCAGGCCATGTCCATGTTGGCAACAGAGGCCATGCAAAAAGCGGCAATGCGGGCCACACCCATGTTGACATCCATTCTGGCGCTTTAATGTCAATCGATGTAACGCTAGCCCACCATTCAGCAGGCGACTTCCCGGCAATGGTCATGCTGGTTAGATTGCCAGCCGCGTCGTAGGTGTTTGTCCACAACCCCCACAACACGCTTTTTTCGCCAACTTTAGCATAGACATCATAGGTATTTGTCCATGCGCCCCAAAAAAGATTTGCCTGGCTAATCCTGGCTTGAGCGTCATAAGTGTATGTCCAAGCGCCCCACAATAGATTTTTTGAATCGATTTTAGCTAACGCATCGTAGGTATGCGTCCAAGCGCCCCACAACAGACCGGTTTCGCCAATTTTGGTAGTAGCATTGTATTCGTGCGTAAAAGCGCCCCATGCCACATCCGTCACAAATGAACTGCTGTCATAGACGTGGTAAAACACGCCCCACAGTACACTAGTTATACTACTGGTAGCCGTGTAGTTTCCTGAGTACAACCCGTTCCAAAAATTCACAGAGGTAATGCCTGCTGTGGCATCATAGTTGAATTGAAAAATCTTTTCGTTCCAATTAACTTTAGTAATTCCCGCTGCGCTGTTATAAGCGAATGCAAGATCAGTGTCATCCAGCGTCCCAGTCCAGTCAACCGACGAAATCCCCGCTTCAGCATCGTATGTGAATTTCAGCCCGTCACCAGTAAGCGCTGAAGTCCAGTCTAAGCTGACTACCTGCGCTTTTGCTGGGATAGTAATCTCATTGTCTACGTTCACCACTGGCAAAGTGGATTTTACTTCAACCTTTGCGCCTGTAAGATCACCAATAGCTTTTGCCGCTGACCCGATTACGTCACCCGTTTTGGCGTACTCACTGTTGAACGTTTTAATGGCATCGCTGGCCGCGGTAATTGCGCTGCTGACATGTCCGCCTAGCGCGGACGCAAAACCGTTAATCTCCTCTTTTATGCCGCCAATATCTAGCAGATACATAGCGCCGATGGCCAGCGCCAGTAAGCCCAATGGTCCAGTTACGATCCCTATGGCGACGCCTAATGTACTCATCGCTGGGCCTAGCATAGAGAATCCCAACGCTAACGGGCCAATAGAAGCCAGGATTGCGGCAAAGGCTAGCGCGGCGTTCTTCACCGGCTTTGGCAATTTACCAAACCAAGTTATCGCATCGCCTACCTTGCGAATAATACCGCCGAAATTATCCAAAAAAGGCAATGCCGTTTCAATCAGAAACGAGTCAATCGACCCTTTGATATATTCAATCGCACCATTGAAGCCTTTCATGTTGGCGTCGGCCATCTTTGCCGCTGCACCCTGCTCGGTAACGGCGTCTTTCATCTTGCCGTATTCGTCAGTGCCTTCACGGATCAGAATGTTTGCGGCGCGCACAGCGTCACTGCCAAAAATCATAGCCAGCGCTTGATTACGCTCCTCTTCAGTCATTTGTTTCATAACCGTAGAGGACGTGCCTTGGATGCCCGCCAATTCATTGTAGGCCGATTGCGCTGCCGCTAGTGTGCGATTCAGGCGATCAACGCTGACCCGCTTGGCATCTTCGCTCTGTGCAACACCAGCCACGCCAGACTGATAATCAGCTAATTTCTGTTGGGTTTGTTTAATGACCTCGCCAAGATGTTTCATTTGAGCGGTTTGCTCTTTGGTACGCCCGCCCGAAGTGACCGTTACCGCATTGACGCCAGTCATAGCTTGCTGTAGATCAGCAAGGATGTCAGGGAAAGCCCTAGTTTTGCCCGCAGCGTCATACACATTG
>CALMSM010000065.1 GCA_937872425.1 uncultured Candidatus Saccharibacteria bacterium | reverse complement strand
GCAGAAGACGGCATACGAGATCTGATTGGGTGACTGGAGTTCAGACGTGTCTCTTCCGATCTATCCAATCTCCATCGACCTCAAAAGTCGTCGAATACCGTGGCATCGACGGGCTTAAACAAATGAACTTCAATCTGAGTAAGGCCAACAAAGAATTCAGGGTATTTGAGTTGGCTAGCCTCCATAAACACATCGGCAATCACTTTGCCGATAAGATGAGTGAGGTATTCACCCAAAAAGGCCTCACTACCTATGACCTAACCAATAACCCAGACCGCGATAAAGAACCAGGCGTAAGTTCACCACTCAACTATGTGGCATATATCGACCAAAAGTTATTCAAGATTGAGTTTGAAACCTATATCTACAACAATTGTGTGGCCCTGCTGAGCTATGACCGTGATGATATATTTGGCGTCGAGATTTATAACGACAAGCTAGCTCGCCAGCAAACACAACTGTTTGACCTCCTCTGGAAACAAGCCAAGCCACTCAAGGTCTAAACACCTAATACATCATTCTGTGTGTGATTGTGCCAATTACAATAAATATATCCACCAAAAGCCATAGCAAATTGGTGACAATAATAGGTTTGATTTTGTGTATTATGCCGTAAATTAAAAACAAAACAGAAAAAAGAGCAAAAAATACCCAAGAAGTTAAAGAAACACCATCCGTAGAACCTTGAAACACCAACATAGCTTGAGGCAATCCGCTCAAAGGGTATGCAAAGGCAGCCACGCCCACTAGTTTATCAAAGCTTGTGCGGCGTTTCTTCTTGCTTAAGTGAACGTGAAACATATGATGCTGCCTGGACATTAGCGCCGATTACCTTCCCACACTCTGCGCACGAAGCCCAACGCAAGCGTTGACAGAATAAACCCACCCGCCGGTACAAGTGCATTTATGAATGGCTTATCCTTGCCAATAGCGAACAAATAGCCCACCACAACTCCATACGTCAAGACTGCGATGCTCGCGCGGCGAGTAATGCTTGTCTCCCAGTGCTTATCCAGCTCAACTTTGGCATTGCGCTGCTCAATCGCAGCAACTCTTTTCTCGAGATTATTCATTAGCACTATAGTATCACGCCGTTTGCGTAATAACGACGTCGTGCAGGCTGCTAACAATCATCACGCGGGTTCGATCAACCTCTGGCAACTGGTCTAGGTAGTGTATTTCATCTTGGCGTCTCACAAGCACTGCGCGAGCATTGAGCGCAACTGCAAATTGAGCATCTACAAGTTGATCACCTACGATCAGTAGATTATTTGGGCTGATATCGTGTTTATCGAGCCATCCCGCTAAGGCGCGAGGGTCGGGTTTGCGATAAGAATCTGGGTCGTCACCACTGCGAACTTCGTCAATTCTGCCACTCAGCAGCGAGC
>CALMSM010000064.1 GCA_937872425.1 uncultured Candidatus Saccharibacteria bacterium | reverse complement strand
TTTGTCATGGTGCTCCTTTGGAGTCAGGGTAGGGAAGGAAAGAACACGTACAAGACGCTTGCTCTGCCTTCCCTACCCTAAGCTCACTTGAATTGTCAGGCAACGTCAGGAACCACAATCACGGCGGTAACGGCGTAGCCCTTGCCATCCGTGGTCATCGTTCCGCACACAAGGGTGTAGTTGAGCACGTCCCCTTCGTCCATCATTCGGTTAGTGACGGTGGTGCTCAGGGTAAGCTCTAGCCCTTCCAGTGCGGTAACGCCTGTTGGGTCGATGTTGGTGGCGCTCAGCACGTTGCGGGCTGCATTGCCGCTGGCGTCGTAGTTGTCCACTGCAAAGGTGTTGGTTCCACCCGCAATGGCAACCGTTCCGCTCAGCCACATGCTTTGGATGTAGCACCCGTTGACGGGAGCGATGAAGCCCACTGCTGCATAGGTTGTACCGTCTACCAGGATACCCGCCGTAGTGGGAGGGGCCAGGGCCGTGGTGACAACCACCTGCTTGCCAATGGGACGCGTCAGCGTTCCTTCCGTCAGGCCAGGGACGAACGCACCCAGGCTTGGCACTTTGCTTGTTGATGTTCCGCCGTAGCTCATGGGGAACCTCCTTAGCTCGTGGTCGAGATGGACATGATGCGGGCGTGCGCCTTGTCGTTCTTCACAACTAAGGTGTACTCGCCCACTACCTGCCCACGTTCGTAGTCGCCGGTCTTCGCCAGGGGTTCATCGAAGAATTCGTCGTAGGGCAGGATGCCCACGTACTCGCTGGTGACAACGTACAACTGGCTGGAAGGACACCACCGGGACATGAGGATGTTGAGCGTACCGAACTCCGTATCCACTTGGTCGATGGTCACTCCACCCGTCGCCTCGGTGCGCGTGGTGCGAACGTAGGGGGCGTAGAAGGAACTGATCTTGCGCTTGACCCAACCGTTGCAGATAATCAGGTCAGGGTTCCCGCCGTCAGTCCAGCACGCCTGAATCTGGTCTTCCAAGTCCTTCTGCGTCAGGGGGCCGCTGCTCAGCGAAGCCGTGTTGTCGGTGATGAACGTTCGGAACCCGCCCATCGAACGGGGGTCAAGCGTGCTGCTCGCCGTGTTGCTGGTGCCAACGTTGCGTGCGCCGTCGAACAGGGTCTTTTCCAGCAAGCGAACCTGCTCGGTGAAGCGTTTCTTGACGTGGTAGTCGTACTCGGCGCTGATTCCGTACTGGCTGATCTTGTTCTGCGTGCGTGTGACCTTGCACTCAGCCTGGAAGCATTCTGTTACCCATCTTTTCAGATGGGGCAGGTCATTTCTGCCTGCCTCTAACGGTTGTCTTTCCCGCTAGGTCGGACTATATCTTCATCCCCTTTCAGGGGAGCATGGCGTGTAGTCTCTACGGATTCTACTTGACAATTAACTACTATTTAGTTACAATTCAGCTATGACATCCCACGGTTACAAACGCAATGCCGGACGCAATTTCGGGCCGATGCTTGAAGCTCGTTTGATTCCTCTTTCATCTGACCAACGTCAGATAATTCTTGGAACCTTGATGGGTGATGGTTGCTTGATTCGCACTTCTGCCGGTTATCGTCTTGGTCTTTCTCAGGGGTTTGACCAACTTGATTACCTTCAGTGGAAGCGTGACCGGATTGGACACATCTTCTTGCAAGACCATCCACATCTTTATGAGCCTACCAGAACCGCTTCATTTCAATCCATGTCTCATCCCGATTTGGTTGACATTCACGAACTTGTCTATCGAGATGGTAAGAAGGTTGTGAGTCCTGAATTGCTTGCGGAGCTTTCGCCCCTATCACTCGCCTTCTGGTTCATGGATGATGGGTCTTTTCTTGCTCATCCGAATGCCCGTCAGATTATCTTGTGTACGGACAACTTCTCGAATGAGGAGAACCATCAGCTTATTGATTGGTTCGGCGTTCGCTATGGGATTGTTGTTAAAGAGCAGTACAGCAAAAGCGGGTGGAACATTGGAAAGACTTACACTAGACTTCGTATCAACCGTTCTCAGGTTCCTACATTCGATAATCTAGTTCGTCCTTTTATGTGTCCGTCGATGCTGTACAAGTTGCCTGTCAAGTAGTCTTTCCTCGGTGTTGGCGTTTCAGCGTTCACCGATATAGCCATGTTGTTTACCGTGCATTACTGCACGGGCAGACCATTCCAGTTAATCTGCGTGTAGTTGTACGGCGCTGTGACTTGGGTTGTGAAGTCGGCGTCAGATTCGTCGCCTTCGTCGCGTGCGTTGGACACGATTTCAACCACGGCGCTGGCTGCATGGCTGGCGCTGGTGTTGACGTTCGTCGCCGTTCCACCCCACATGCGGGCCACGGTCGCTGAATCGCTGGACACGGCGCGCACAAGCAGACGTTCATCGTCAATCTTGATCACATGCCCAGGTCGCAAGTAGTTGGCATTGCCAGCCACGATTGCCAGGGTAGCGGTCGCGTTGGTGGCCGCCATGCTTGCCGTGATGGTCGTTGTCAGGGGGGCCAGGGTGTCTTCGAGCCACTCCACGCGTGTGCTCGGCCAGTTCTGAATCCTGAATTGAGAGACCTTCGACATGCCGCCTGCCCCGGAATCGCCAATGCCCAAGTATTTGAGCACCGGCACATCATACGGGTCAATCAGGTCAATCAGGTCGGCAATCGCCCGCTTCTGCGGGGTCAAGGGTACTACGGTGTATGAGCCGCCATCATAGGATGTACGCGCTCCGGTTACTTGAGCCATCGGGTTACTCCGGTAGAGAAAGCATCTGCCTCTTGAGGGCCAGCACGCCTAGCATGTCGCCATTGGTCTTCGCCGTTTCCATCTGCTTCTGCAACTGCGCCCGATTCCCACGCGGGGCCGGGGTAGCGTTCAGGTTGGGTACGGCGTTCATGCCAAGCTCTTGGCGGAGCCGGGCCACTTCGCCTTCAAGGGTAGAAAGTTTGTCTTGTCGCTCGTCAGGTCTTGGGACTTGCGGTGTGCTGGTTCTGCGGGCTTCGGATGCTGCAATTTTCCACACAAGCCCTTCAAGGCTTCCCCGGTTATTGACCGCTCCGCTTGTCATGGCGGCTACGAGTTCCGGGTGGGTGGGGTCAATGCCTGCTTCCTTTGCCAGCATGGTTGCATCGCTGCGCATAAGCGCCCATTCGACTGACGATAACTGCTGTGCGAGCGCACGGATTTGTGCCGTGTCGCTCGTTTCTTCCGCTGTGTTCAGGGCATCGGATAGCTGCTGGTACTGCTGCAACAGCGCATCCGCTTGCCTGCGTTCCTCAGCGGTGGGGCCTTTGTTGACCGCTTGAGCCTGTTGGCGTAGCGTTTCGTTCTCGCTACGCAAGGACGCCAGTTGCCTGTCCATCTTGGCTTGCCAGCGTCGGAAGTTCTCATTGTCGGTCAGGTCTGCACCGGCTATCTGCTCGGCTGCGTCATCGGCTACTTCGGGAAGCTCCGTGATTGGCAAGCCTGCAAACTCCGTGCGGGGGTCGGTATTCATTGTGCTCCTAGTCTACAGAATTGAGAGGGGAATGATAAGGGTCATCGAACATAGACACGACGGCGCTCCTTAGTTGCGCCAGGGGTATAGCCAGGAAGATACGGGCGATAGGTGGGAGCCGCCCCACCGCCGCCGCCGCCCCCACCACTTCGGCGGGAGTAGTAGCGACGGGAGTAGTACCTGCGTCCGGACGAACGCCCACCACTGCTTGCGCCCTTGCCCTTCTTGCCTGCCGCTTCCTTTGCCGCTATCTCACGCGCAAGCAGTTCGTCAGCCGCCGCCTTCACTTCGGGCGTTTCGGGCGTACCCATGCCCGTCGCAAGTTCTTCGGGTATCGTATCCAGGGGTAGGGCCTGCCCGCTTTCCACAGCCGCTTTGATTTCCGCATCCGTCCACGCTCCTTCGCGTGCTCGTGTGGGACTGACGCCAGCCGCCGCATAGAACGCCTGCAAGCGTTCTTCCTCGAAGTCGTCCAGGGCTTGCATGTAGTAGCGGTCAGGGAAGGGCTTGACCGTGGCGTACAGCTTCAATAGTTCCTCACGCGTCCACTTCTTTTCGGGGTAGGC
>CALMSM010000063.1 GCA_937872425.1 uncultured Candidatus Saccharibacteria bacterium | reverse complement strand
CTCGACTACATCCGCACCGACCTCAATAACGCTACCGAAACCTTTATCTGGTCGTTCCCATCCTAGCGAAACGCCGTTACGCGTAAGCATGACAATATTGCAATGGTACATGACGGGCTGATATGGCGTAGCAAAAGAGCGTGGCTGACGATGTTTCCAGACCAAATCTAAGTAAAATCTCCAGTCATCGTTTACAATACGAAAAGCAAGTTTGCCACCACATAAAATCACAGCACGATTTGAAAATAACGCAAGAGCATCACTGACAAACTTTGGCTCTAAATCATACGGCGGGTCGGTGACAATCCCATCGCAAGTTGCGCCGTCAAGTAATTTTGATACATCCTCGGCATTTCCGCTGTCACCGCACATAATGCGGTGTTTGCCGACCGTCCAAATCTGTCCAGGCTCCGTGCCGTACTTTTCTTTCAGTTCGGCCATGCGTTCTATTTGATGGCCGTCGTCTGATCCTCGATCTGCGGCTGATGTTGGTTTTATCAACTCTGCCAGCATCGCATCAAATTCGCTCTGGTCAAACAACCCTGTCATGTCTAGCCCGGACTGCGCATCGGCTAGCAATTGTTCTACATCCCAATCAAGGTTCAACTCAGCGGTGCGATTAGCGGCTATACTAATCTCTCTAGCCTCTGGACTGTCAGCGCTGGCTATGTCATCACGTACCATGATGACCGGCTTGGTGCCATCGTGGTGAATCACGAGCACGTCATCATCAAATACGATGGCTGATGTTTCAAGCCTGGCGCTACCGTCGATAATCTCGCCGTCAGCGGCGGCGGTCATGGGTGCCACATAGCCACGCTTGCGCATGGACGTTTCGAGCGTACCCATGCCGCGTTGCTTGTGCTTGTTCAAGTTGCGCCGTTGCGTGCGGAATTTAGAAATTTTTTCCTGCTTGACTTCTGTCATTAATTCTCGTGATCGCCAATTGTAATGGCCGAATAAACAGCAATGGCAGATATAAAACTCAAAACAATAATCACGATCCACCACCTCATCAGCGCCCATCGCTGTCTCGCGAAGGCGTTGACTGATAGCATGCTCAATTTCAGTTTTTTTCAACAACTCTGCGCCGATGCTGTACGCAGTTTTTGGAGAATATCCCGCAGAAATTGCCGCTTGTGTGCGATTGAAGCACTTCAAATATTCTTCAACAAAAAGTGCTTGCCGGGTAGTATTTAACGCCATTACCCCACCACCTCAACGTCAGGATCTTGGAACTCATACCGCCCAGGCGCCGACCGCCAAAAGTAATACGTACCTGGTGCCAGACGTGCATCATTGCCAAAAATGTCCTTGGCGTATCCGAAGGCGTCAGTTACTCCAACCCAGATCGTATTATTGCCTGCGCTGTCGGTCGAAATGCGCACAATCGCACCATCCAAAGGCAAATGCGTAATGCTATTCTCTATAAAATACGGGAATGACATCAGCGTGTTGCTACCAAAGGCCGTTAGCGTGCGGCTACTGTATGCCCACACCGCCGAGGCGATTGCGGAAGTATCAGCGGCTAGCACCGCTGGCCCAACCGCCGACCGTACATATTCCGTACCACTAATGCCAACAGCCACAACGCCGCCCGCATCGGGCAACGA
>CALMSM010000062.1 GCA_937872425.1 uncultured Candidatus Saccharibacteria bacterium | reverse complement strand
ATCGGTGATTTCGTCGTCCAGTAGCGTGCTGCCTGCTTTGGTGATTTTGTGCAGTTCCGCTATGCCGTCGCCGTCACGGTCAAGCCACAGATACGCCTCAATGCCCCAGATGATGCGCTGCGAGTCATCCATGGAATAATCGCGGTCAAGCCCGGTCTGGTAGCTGTCGTATTCCTCGCGCTCGATGCGCTCCATGTTGAACTCGGCTTGTGAGTCGTCGGAGCCGATGGAGTCCACAAGATCGGCGTCAAAGCCCATCGCCTTGAGTTGCGATGCGGTCTTGCGCCAGCGATGGCCGACAAAACGCGCCGACTCAATGTTTCCAGTAGCGGAAATCAGGAACTGCTCGGGTGGGATGTTCTCGATGCACAGCCGTCCGCCAGTCTTCACACGCTTACAAGCCACGTCATACAGCATGACGGGCGGCATCTGCGCGATGTTGTCCAGTTGCGCCTGAATCTGGATGGATGCTTGCAAGGCTTGAGCATTGCCCTGCTGTGCGGCTTGCTGCGCCTGCATCAGTTGGGCGGTCAGTTGCTCAATGGCTTTTGCCCGCTGCTTCGCGTCGTCCTCGTCCGGGTAGCTGGTTTGCTCGATGATTTCGACCTCGGGGTCGTCCATCAGCATCGCCAGGTTAACTTCCGTCTGCCCCTTGTACTCCTCGCGCGTTTCCTCGTCGGTGTTGTCCCACCAGACTTTCATGAATCCGCGCTTGCTCTGGAGCCCGTCTTTCAGCCACGTATAGGTCTTGCTGCGGCCTTTGTTCTTCTTGAAGAACAGGTAATTGAGGTACTGCGTTGCCCGGTTGGCCTTGATTTCGTCGTCTTCTTGGGTCGGCTCACACTCGACCACGGAATCCCCACCCGTAAACGTCACCATCAACTGCGGCAGCATGGCCTCGATGGTGTTGCGAACGTCCGTAGACACAATGCGCGAACGGCCAGGAATCGACGGCGGGGCCAACTCCTCGACAGCCTCACCCAAGTAGTAGTACATCGCCTTACGGCGCATCTCGGATAGCTTGTCGCCATCAAAGCCCAGCGCCTGGCGCATCTCTTGGTCAACGATGGCGATTAGCTCATCGTCTGTCATGCGTGTTTTTGTCATGCTGTGCTAAGTGTTGGGTACTTCAGTGGCTGGCTGGCTTGCGGCTCCTGATAGACGATGCACATCAGGCCAAACGCGTCCGCGCTGTGACTCGCCCAATCGTGGTCAGGGCCTAGTCCTATGTCGCGCTTCTCGTCTTTTTTCTCGTGATACCAGCCGATGGCGTCAATGCCCGCCTGAGTTGTTGCCTCGTTGAACCAGATGCGGCTGAACAGGTTTCGCGCCCGTTCGACGCGCATCATTGCCGCGCCTTTGCCTTGATTCGGCACGACCTCGACCGTATAACCAGCCGCCTCAAACGCGCTGCGGTAGGAGACGTCAATCACCTTGTCCTGCGTGTCACCGTCATGAGGTAGCCATATCTGCGGCTTGTTCGCATCGCAGTAGCCTCTAGACCGCATCCAAGCCAGATGGGCGCCGATTGGCTGGCCCTGTGCTTCGTAGTGGTCTAGGACTCGTATCTCTTTGCCGACAAACTGCGCTATCCAGATGACGAAGTTGTCAGCCTTTGCGCCTGTGCCGCCAATGTCCACAAACGCCCGCAGCGACATAAGCGGGTCAACCGGAACACGCCCGATTCGGCCTTCTGCGCGGGCCTGGTTCAAGTGGCTGGCGAAGTAAGCGCCCTCAATGACCGTTGCGTGCTTGCCTTCCCACACATGCGGGTATTGCTCAGGCCGCTCGGCTAAGTCTCGCTGTCTCTCGCGCTCCAGCTTTGCCGGGAACTTCGGGTTATCGCGCCAGTTCAGTTCGACAATCTTGATGCGCGGGTCAGGGTTGTTCAGGAACCGCGCCTCAACGGCAGAGCCTTTGCGCTTCGGGTTCCACGTCACCCACAGTTCGCTGTCTTCTTCACGAAGCGTCGGGATTAGGATTTGCCATGCCTCGTCTGTGACAGGCTCCGCTTCATCCACCCAACACAGCAGGATACGCGACTTGGATTTGATGGACTCAATCGAGCGATCCAGCCCCGCAAAGCGGTACTGAATGCGCCCCGAGGTTGTGCGAACGAACTTCTCGCCAATCTCAAAATGAGGCTCTAGCCAAGGCTCAGACCGGATCGCAGCTTTGATTTCTTCCAAGCTGGAATCGTCCAGCGAGTTCATGTACTGGCGGCCCCCGAGGATAATCCCCTCCCGGCCTTCCATGTCCCACATATACGCGCGGATCGCAGTC
>CALMSM010000061.1 GCA_937872425.1 uncultured Candidatus Saccharibacteria bacterium | reverse complement strand
CACCTTATATGCAATCAGCGAGCAAGCTGCTAAATTCTACCAAGTACAATTTACCAAACACACGCCTGCACTCGAATATGTGCTCACAACCCGTGGATTTAGCAAACAAACAGCATTGGATTTTCGGTTGGGGTATTCACCTAATAATGGCACAGCACTACTTGAGTACCTCAAGAAAAAGGGCCACAAAGAGGAAGACATTATCAAGGCTGGGCTGGCTACCAAACGCTATCGGGATGCAAGCGATATGTTCCGTGGGCGGTTGATGGTGCCATTGCAAGATGCGCAAGGGAGAGTCGTTGGGTTTACGGCACGCGATTTAGAGGGCAGTACAACAGCACCGAAGTATATTAACACTCCTGCGACGCTCATTTATGATAAATCGCGTCATGTTTACGGGCTTCACCTAGCCAAGGACACGATTCGCAAATCAAAGTTTGCGGTATTGGTTGAGGGCAATTTGGACGTGATTGCCAGCCACCAAGCGGGCGTGACCAATACCGTAGCAACAGCTGGCACGGCGCTTACAGAGCCGCAGCTCAAGACCATCGGTCGATTTGCGCCAGATATACGTTTGGCATTTGACGCCGACAAAGCCGGTTTAGCGGCGACTGAGCGGGCAATTCCGCTGGCGAGCAAGGCAGGCGTGTCGCTGAGTATTATCACTATCCCTGAGGGAAAAGACCCAGACGAACTGATTCGCAAAGACCCGGTCCTATGGAAGGAAGCCATTCAATCTCAGCAGTATGCGCTAGACTGGCTGATTGATCGATACCAGACACAGTACAACCTGGCTGGCGGGCAAGGCAAGAAGCAGTTTAGCGATGCACTCATGCCCGTAATCCGAAGTCTCCAAGACCCTGTTGAACAAGACCACTATATGCAACAAGTTGCCCAGACAACAGGGGTGAGTTTGAACGCACTTCAGACCAAGTTTGACACTGCCGGGAGAGCTAAGCAACGCCTCAAAAAACCGAGTACATCATTTGTGCAAACCGACCAATCTCAGCTGGAATGGGCCAAAGCACAGGATCACCTATTGTGCCTGGCTTTGATGCGTCCAGACTTACGTGACCAGCTCGATTTGCTTGATCCTGAAATGATGCCTCAAGAATCTGCTCGGCAACTTTTGGAGTACTTGCAGGCCCACCCAGACTTTGACGGCAAGCTATCATCGGCGCCACTCCTGCAAAACATCGCTGATTATGTTAAGATAGTAGCATTACAGTACGAAGCACTGTTTCAAGATCTAGATGAGATCGAAGCCCGATACGAGGCTAATCGACTACGGATCCGCCTCATAGGCATGTATGTGAAAACCAAAAAAGCAGCACTTGCAGAAGCGCTGCAAACATCAGACGATGATACCAGTCAAAAACTGCTGGCCAGAGTCAAAGCACTAGATAACTTACTAAAGAGCAGCCGGGAGACATGATACATGGCAGATGACAAAATAGACCTACCACAAGCAAAAGCAGACCTACTAGAAAAGGCAAAAAAGGACGGTCGCATAGACCAGATTGATATTTTTGCCAAAATTGCAGATACACCTGAGAACGCGGACCTTTTGGATCAGCTCTATACAGAGTTGGCCGATTCGAGCATCGTTGTCACGGTGGCAGCAGAACCAGGTGGCAAAGATTTTACCGAAGGCTGGTCAAGTGACGATGAAGAAGAAATCGTACTGGACGACAAAACCTACCTAGACGACATCGCGGATGACTCAGTACGTCTGTACTTACGTGAAATTGGTAAAATTCCACTGCTCAAAGCAGACGAAGAACTAGCACTTGCGCAGCGAGTTGTTGCTGGTGATCGTCGCGCCAAAGACCAGATGGCAGAAGCTAACATGCGTCTCGTAGTATCTATCGCAAAACGTTATGTTGGCCGTGGTTTGGATCTTTTGGACCTTATCCAAGAGGGAAACACCGGGCTACTGCGTGCTGTCGAGAAATTTGACCCAGACAAAGGGTTCAAATTCTCTACCTATGCTACGTGGTGGATTCGCCAGGCTATCACACGCGCAATCGCTGATCAGGCTCGCACCATTCGTATTCCGGTGCACATGGTTGAGACAATCAACAAACTCCTCCGTACACAGCGCCGCCTGACACAAGAGCTCAACCGTGAGCCGTCTAACGAAGAAATCGCCAAAGAGCTAGATATGGACGTTGAGAAAGTCGAGCATATCATGAAGATTAAGCAAGACATCAGCTCGCTCGATGCATCTGTACGCGACGACGAAGAAGATAGCGTGCTCGGAGACTTCATCGAAGATGAAGACACTATTACGCCCGAAGAATCGGCTACAGGTCAGCTACTCAAAGAACACGTCAAAGATATGCTTGGTGCTCTAACCGAACGTGAGCAAAAGATTTTGAAGCTCCGTTTTGGGCTTGAAGACGGCAAAAGCCACACGCTCGAAGAAGTTGGCCAAGAGTTTATGGTCACCCGCGAACGCATCCGCCAGATTGAAGCTAAGGCGCTCGCCAAATTGCGCAAGCACAAAGATGCCCGCAAACTCCACGACTACATCAAGTAATGCTCACAAGGCTGCTCGGCTTTGTGTACATGCTCTGTAGGCCGGGAGTTTATCTGTTGATGCACAAGTAGAGGATATGTTGGACGTATGCGGACGTGGTCTGATTTTCTTTACCAAAAAACTTCTCGAAAAACACCGTCACTTAGATGAAGTTATCTCTATAACATCAACATCGCAATGGGTGCCACGCGAGCGTGAGCCGATTTATAATTTTGCGAAAGCGGGGGCTGGTCATTTCAGCCACGCGCTTTCTCTGGATGAGCGTATCAGCAAAACTATCGTGGTAGGGGTATCGGGCATGAATTCGCCGTTTTGGGTGGGTACAAACCAGGACACGAGCCAGATGCTTGATCCTGCATGGGCAGCAGATCAGGTCATGCAGCTGAGGTTCTCCGACGAGCCGTATCAGTTTGCAAAGATTTTAAGGGAGACCGTCCAGCCACAAAGAGTTGAAGTTAGTCATGGCTAGGGTACCAGTGTAGTACAATACCTGGGTATGAAAATCATAGGGTTAGCTGGTACAAATGGCTCTGGCAAGGATACGATTGCTGAATTGCTCCGGGATGAGTACGGTTGGCTATTTGCTGATGCGACGGCTATGTTCGTGGAAGAACTTACTAAACGTGGGCTGCCAACTGATCGGTTGCATAAGTCAGAGCTTAGCGCTGAATGGCGTCGTGAGTATGGTATGGCGGCAATCGTAGACCGTGCAGTAAAGATGTTTGAAGCGGGAGACTATAAGGGGCTGATTGTGAGCAGTTTGCGTCATCCTGGAGAGGCTGACCGCGTGCACGAGCTTGGCGGTGCTGTTATTTGGGTGGATGCAGACTCGCGGGTTCGTTATGACCGCATAACCAGCAATAACCGCGGCCGCATAGAAGATAATAAGACATTTGAAGAGTTCCAGGCCGACCAAGCGCGAGAAATGACCCCGACTGGTGATGGCGCCACACTCAACATCGCCGCTGTCAAGGAACGCGCTGATATCTCACTCGAAAACAACAGCTCAGACATTGAAGCCTTCCGTACGTATGCCAAAAAAGCGCTCGCCGACTATATCGTTTAGGCAGCGTGTTGCTTGATGATACGTTGAGTCTCGCGTACTGCTAGGAATATAGAAGCAGCACCGAGCGCGTATAGCCAGTCGATTACGCCTACTGGGCCGGAACCGAAATAGGTGTTAATGAGTGGGTTATAGATAATGTTTGCAACACAGAAAAGCGAGAGAGCTATTGCGCCCCAGTAGTGGGGGTTACTGAACTGGTAGCGCGAGAAGAATCCTTTGACACTACGACGCTGTGTAATGTTTATGAGTTGGCAGCATACAATGGTGAGATAGGTCATGGTGGTTGCTCGCATGTATATCGGATTTGTGAGATCTTGGTAGAAGCCAGAAGGGCTGACACCTGCTCGGTTGAAGTAGAGCAGGTAATTGCCGAATGCGAGGCCACCAATTATGATACCGCACCAGAGCAAGTCAGTGATTGAACGACGATTCAAGATGTGCTGTCCTGGGTCACGTGGCTTTTCGCTCATGAGTTCACCCTCTGCTGAGTCCCATCCAAGGGCGGCAATAGGGAAGAGTTCAGCGATGAGGTCGATGGCCAGGATCTGCATCACGGTAATCGCTAGTGGTATCTGCAGCATACTGGCCGCAGCAAGACTCGTGAGGTTGGTGACGAGCTCTGCCGAGTTGGATGTAAAGCAGCTGAGTGTGCCTTTTTTGATATTTGCAAAGATGGTGCGGCCTGCTTGAACGGCTTTGACGAGCGTACCGAAGCTGTCATCAAGCAGCACAATATCTGACGCTTGCTTGGACACGTCAGTGCCCGTGATGCCCATGGCTACACCTATATCGGCGCGTTTGAGGGCAGGAGCATCGTTGATGCCATCACCCGTAACGGCAATAATCTCGCCGCCTTTTTTGGCTATCTCAACAATTCTGAGTTTATCTTCTGGGCTGACACGACTAAATATCGTACCACCGTGTTTAATATGCTCCAGGATTACTGAGTCCTTCATGGTGGGTAAGTCTGCGCCAGCTACTGTTACGAGATGGTCATTTTTCCCTACTAGGCCAGCCTTGCGGGCGATTGCTTCAGCGGTCAGTGCAAAGTCGCCTGTAATGACGTTGACACGAATGTGTGCTTGGGCGGCTGCAGCCATGGCGGCTGGGACTTCTTCGCGCAAAGGGTCAATCATACTCACCATGCCAAGGAGTGTTAGGCCAGCCTCAACAGTGTCCATGTGTAGACTGTCGGGCTTGGTGTTGGTGGGAAGTTTCTTGAATGCGAAGCCAAGGTTGCGCATGGCATTACTTGATAGCTCCTCGTGCTGAGCCATAAACCATGTGCGATCCTTGGTAGTGAGTGGTCGAGTTTTGCCATCTTCTAGTATATGAGTACAGCGTTCCAGAACGCTTTCTGGCGCGCCTTTGACGTAGGCATAGAGCGTATCGTCGAGTTTGCGCACAGACGTCATACGCTTCCGTGCAGAGTCAAAGGTGAATTCTTTGAGTTCTGGGTGGTGAGCCTCGAGTGTGTCTATGTCTATGCCAGCTTTGCGAGCAAGAGTGATGAGTGCTCCTTCGGTGGGGTCACCAAGACAATACCAACTAGCGTGTTCATTGTCGGGTGGTAGAACTTTTGCATTGCTCGCCAACGCTCCGCAGAAGAAAAACTGCTCCATCGATTTGAGTGCATTATCGGACAGCTTCTCTCCACGGTCAGTTTGCACAGAACCGTTTGCTTCGTAACCACCTCCGCTTACTGGGTAGACTTTGCCGCCAAGGATTATTTTTTCTACTGTCATTTGGTTCTTGGTAAGTGTGCCGGTTTTGTCTGTGCAGATAATATGTGTGGCGCCCAGTGTTTCTACGGCCGAGAGCGTTTTGACGAGTGCTCTGGCTTTAGCTAGCTTGTTGGCGGCCTGAGCTAGGGCAGTGTTTACCTCTGCTGGCAGCCCTTGCGGTATAAGCGAGCTAGCGAACCCAATGGCAAACAAAAATGCACCCTTGACCCCAAGGTCAGCACGGATAGCAATAGGCAATAGCACCAGACACAGTGCACCCACAGCAATGGTTACTCTTCCTGCAATGTTGTTCAGCTCCCTTTGCAACGGGCTAAGCTCGCGCGGTGCTTCCTGGCTGAGACTGGCGATACGCCCAAGCTCGGTGTTCATACCTGTGCCAAT
>CALMSM010000060.1 GCA_937872425.1 uncultured Candidatus Saccharibacteria bacterium | reverse complement strand
TAGTCCGTTGACGCTTCCTGGCCCAAATACCCTAGAGGCACTTATTCAGAAGAACTCGCCTGCAGAGACTGCGCGGTTCATTGATGGCGCCAGCGTAGTACGCGCAGCTCTTGAGGCTCACGACCAAGGCAGTACGCTAACCATCACACCCCTGAGAGGTGCAATGCCTGTTGTATGGGCTTCTCAAGGTCTCAAGACTATCGAAGAGCAGAGTGACACTGTTTTTGTTGAAACACCTATTGGAGAATACGTCTACCGACAAGACGGCAGAGTGCGCTCAACAAGTCCAAAAGAATTTATGAAACGTCGAATCTTGGATTACTGCATCACCGAGGCGCTAACAGCGACAGGTTTCGAGCCAGCCAAAACGAATATACGTGTACTAGATGAAGTCCAGAAAGGCGGGACTCTCAGTACTGCCGTAAGATTAACGCGCGAAATAGCCAGCAAGAAAGGAATGAAGCCATTCGTTAGAGTTGTCGCTGCACAAGATTCCAGAAGGCGCGTCATGGCTGAAAGCAAAACGTCCCCATATCGCAACCTAGCCAGTAATAGCATCAAAGATACACCCACAACTGTTGTGCCGATGCCGATGATTGCAACCGATCGTACGGTATTGCTAGATACGGTTCTACTGGAGGGAGCACAAAACGACTGGTCAAAATTCCCAGAACGGCTAACAGTCGCGAGGAACGAGAAAGCTTGTATGTTGTTTTCTACGCTTGGCAGCCTCGCGAGGAATGATGAGCTTCGCCACGACAGTGATTTCTTGAGGGAATTCATAGATGCCCAGGGAGAGATGGGAATGAAAGCCGCCAACAGGATTGAGGGCTGGATGCAACACTTAGTCGACATCCAAGACCGCGCGACAGAGTAGAGCTACGCGCTTGCACTGCGGCGACGTGAATACACCTTGCTTGCTATGGCTCCAACGATACAAACAGCCGCGATGACGAGTGTCGCCAAGCGTAAATCACCAAGCACGCTTCCAGCCACGGCTAGCCCCGCGTTCTGCGCATCGCTATCTGGGCCCGACGGCTTGATAAAGGATGGTGAGTAAAGTGCAACGGTCAATATTGCCGATGAGATGCCCGTACCGAGTGCTATTCGCCGGAGCGTCTTTGTATGATGCACGGATATCCATGCTGCAAGCCCGACGAGCGCAATAGTTAGCGCCACTAAACCTACAACTGCGTCCTGTGACCATCTGTAGTACTTGTGGGCTTTGTCTATGCCACTCCCTTGCAGGTTAAGCCGGACATCATCCGGATTGAGTTCAATCTTGTCCGCTATCGACGCCAGCCGAGTCGTCTTCAACTCATCAACAATACTTGTGATGATTGGGCTAAGATCAAGAGACAGCGTGCTCGAGTTTGACTTCAACTGTTGCACAAATTGGGCATGCGCTTCGCGATTCGTTCGCTCCCACACGTTTGCAAATCGCGGCGAGCTGAGTACTTGGAATATTGATGATCTCACGACAGGATGAACTGCTTGCAACAATTCATCTGGTGTCTTGTTTATCCTGTCCGTCGAAGCAAGAAGGCCATCGGCAAGATCCTGAACGGGGGCAGACTCGAGGACTTTGTCAGTCGCGCGTTCAGCTATAAAACCTTGGATTTCAGGTTTTGTAACCAGTGGTGCTACGGTTTTTGTGTACGCATTCGTATCCGTGAGTGTATGGTTCGCCCACACAACCAGTATGCTCGCAAGTATGAGTACTGAGGCAAGGATACCAAATATCGACGCAAAAAATGTTCGGACATAGTGACGTTTTGACTGGTTGGGAAGTTGGGATGGTTTTGCATTATTCATAAGCACATTAAAGCACTAAAGCTACTACCGCGGCTATACTAATTATATTTGACTGGCAAGATATGCAACACGTCGGTCCCCAAACGCAGCTAGCTCCACAGCGGTATTGGCTTTTTCTACAGCCATCACGGCGTCCTTGACATCTCGCCAGTCCGTAAATGCTGGGAGCACGGGGACTTCATAGCGCGCCACATCCATACCTTGATCATAGTCAGCATTGACGCCATGTATCGTAAACGCAGCTCGCTCAAGCTCGTAGGAACGCTTATGCACAGCATCACCATACAACCCCCGGGTGTCTGTGGTATCTCCCGGGTGATTGTTAAGAATGCTTCCTTGTTCTGGCATGGTGTGTCCTGGCTGCTCTCCCATTTCTTCAAGTAACACACCACGAGTCATACTTAAAAAGCCAAGTTGCGATAAGAAATCGACACCTTCGTCGCGCGTGACCTGAAGAATTCGTTCTGACTGCTCATCAGTCAGCGCCCATTTTTTTTCGGTGGCCCCTCCAGGAAAGGCTTCTCTATCCACAAGTACCGGCTTGATGTCCCAACCAAGCTGCGCATTAATAAAATCTACGATTTCTAAGTTTGTGCTGGTACGATCAGCAAACATTACGGGCACGTCGATGGAGAGTTTGTAGGCGGCGATGTTCAAACAGGTCGCAATGGCCGTCGTTCCGCTTCCAGAGATTAAAAGGCCTACTTGATGATTGTGAAGCTCCGACATAAACCCTCCTATTTTTGATTAGTATCAGGGAGTGACCACATAATTGCAACCATAACCAAGAATGCCACCGCTGGGGTGGCATTCTTGAAAAAAGCTTATACGATTAGTCTGCTTTTGGGGCAGGAGCTGATGGTTTTGCGACAGGTTTCTTGCCGTTGAACTTTTCTTTGACCTGGAAGAGTAGATAGAACCCGATGGCAGATCCAATCAAACTCATAATAAAGCTACTGACGCCACGGCCGTTGATAAAAATCGACACAACCGAATAGGCAACATTGATTAGAGCGCCCAGGAATAGCAAATCCCAACCCTTGCGACTCCGTTCGCGCAGTGGCGAAAACGCCATGAGCAAAATGACAGCGTCAACAATCAACATGATGATACCTAAATATATAACCGTTTTGTCGTACGTAGATAGCCCTACATTCTGTGTACTGTAGTATTGGCTATAGTAGGTTGCAATTTGGTTGATGGCATCGACCACCCGTGTCAGACGCCACAACGCCCAGGCAGCCGCAATCTGCAATATGCCGGCTATCAGCGCCATCCATGGCCAGATTTGCGCAAGTGTTTCTTTGGAACTCTTAGGGAACTCTGGCAAACCCTTAAACGCTTCTTCTAGCTTTGTTTCTATCTTCTTAACCAACTCCATGTCTTAACCCTCCTTTAAGTAATATCTCAATCATACCCCTAAACGCCAAACAATGTAAAATAGAGGAGTGGATAACTTTGCGATTGCTTACAAACAGCTCAATGACCAGCAGCGCGCTGCCGTTGACCAGATAGATGGGCCAGTCCTGGTGCTTGCAGGCCCCGGCACAGGCAAGACTCAATTGCTGAGCGCGCGCGTCGCAAACATCTTGCAAACAACTGATACCGACCCGTCGACCATCACGTGTTTGACCTTTACCGTCAACGCCGCAAACAACATGCGCGAGCGTTTACGAAGTATGATTGGCAGCACCGCCAACCAAGTAGTGATTAAAACATTCCACTCCCTGGCCGCCGATATCATTGCTGCAAACCCGCAGCATTTCTACGCAGGCGCGACACTCAACCCAGTGTCTGACCTTGCGGCTCAAGAAATACTCCAGTCGATATTTGACACGCTGTCGCACGACAATCCACTCGCCGTGCGCTATGATGACCGTTATAGCTACCTGGGCAGCGCACTCGGAGCAATCGGGAAAGCCAAAGATGCCGGCCTCACTCCAGATAAACTCAGAGCCGTACTTGCGCAGAATCTCAGAGACATTGAAATACTTGAACCCCAACTTGTTGAACTACTAGCACCGAGCCTGTCACACAAATCGCTGCCAGTGCTATCAGAAAGTATTGAGTCATTCTTGGGGAACAACAGTGAAAGCCCTCTTGCAGCATCGGTTGCACGCCTTTTTCATTCTGCAATCGAAACCGACCTTCCAACCACAAAGTCAGCTGCGACAAGCAAACTCAAAAGCAAACTGCTCAAAAATGATAATGGTGCTAAAAAAATGTCTGGTGAGCGTCGTGCCAATGCATGGTGGCTCGCTCTGGCTGATGTCTATGAAGCCTATCAACTAACGCTCTATAAACGTGGATATCTGGATTATTCCGACATGCTCATATCTGTTATTGATGCACTAACCATCAACGATGACCTACGACTCGATATCCAAGAGTCCACTCATTATCTATTAATTGATGAGTTCCAAGACTCTAATTACGCACAAATTACTTTAGCGCACCTACTAACTGACAATGTAAGTCTGGATGCACCAAACATCATGGTAGTGGGAGACCCGAACCAAACCATCTATGGGTTCAACGGCGCCGTTCTTGATAATGTGGACCAGTTTAAGCAGTTTTATGGCAGCGCACTCACAACTATCAATCTCGTGCATAACTATCGCAGTACACAGGTCATCTTAGATAATGCCAAACAAGTCATCGATCCATACACCTCATACCATCCGAAGCTTGTAGCCAACAAACCTGACGGCAGCATTGTTCAATATTCTTCATATGTAACGCAAAATGACCAAGCAATCAGCATAGGCAAAGCAGCAGCTGAGATACTAGCTACTCACCCTGATCAATCAGTCGCCGTACTGGGGCGTGGGCATAACAGTCTGTCGTACATCGCTCGCTACCTTCACGACAAGCAAGTAGCCGTGAACTACGAGCAAGTTATTGACGTACGTACGACTAAAGCCAATCACTTGATTCTGAGTATTGCACGACTACTCCAAGCCATGACTCGAGGTGACCAACAGGCAAGTAATCATCAACTATCACTGCTCGTTCAGCACGACGTGTTTGCACTCGACGCCAAAACGCTCTGGCAGGTTGCAACATCAGCCCATAAATCAAAAGACTGGGTTAACACTTGTTCGGACGAGCCAAAGACAAAACCACTCGTTGATTGGCTCCAATCACTGGTGCGTGTTGCCGCGTCAGAGCCTGTCAATAGTCTGATTGAGCAAATTCTGTCCACAGAGTACGCCCCAGGCAAAACATTATATGCGCAGATATTTCAATCTCCAGACACAGAGGCAATCATCACAGAGGCTCAAGCCACAAGCAAACTCATCGACATCACTAAACAATATGCTCAGACAGATCACATTGGTATTGACGAGTTTGTGAAGCTCACCGAATCAACGGCGAACGCCCGGCTGTTCAGTTTCAGCCCGAGTGTTGGCAGACATAGCCAAGCAGTAAACCTCATGAGCGTGCATGCAGCCAAAGGTCTCGAGTTTGACCATGTCATGATTATTGACGCAGACGACGCCAATTGGAAACCATCCAAAGCGCGATATCCAATTCCGCTGAGCTTGGATATCCATGTTGGGCTAGAATCAGCAGCAGACTACGCTCGACTCATGTATGTGGCCATGACGCGAGCCAAAGCAACACTTTCCGTAAGCTACGTGCATGGCCAAGAAGGCGAGACCACCTCGCTTCCCGCTGAACAACTCACAACTATCGACTTTGTAGCAGTGCCGCCAGCTAGTGATGTCACGTTCGCTCAAACCGCAGTCAACGAAGTCATATTCCCACGCCCCACGGCCAAAACTATGCGCGAAATGCTTGATACGCAATTAGCCAATTTCAAGCTAAGTCCAACCGCACTTACGAACTTCTTGGACCTTACTCGTGGTGGCCCAACGAACTTCATCGAACACAACCTGCTCAAGCTACCGCAGCCAGCCTCTATAACCCTAATACACGGTAATGCGATGCACTCAGCAATGGAGCTTGCCCAGATTCAGACTAATAACAGCAAACACGACCTCGCCGCTATCAAACGTCTCTATGCTAAAAAGGTCGAGGCGGAGAGCCTCCCGAACCAAACTGCCGAACGGTTGATAGGCAAAGGTGAAGCACAGCTTGATGTATTATTCGAACAATTCTGCATTGCATTTGACGCCTCAAGTCTCAGTGAGCAAGGCCTTTCTATTATTCTCCCTGATAACACGCCACTGTACGGCAAAATCGATCGGCTTGACATAGTAGATGAACACAGTATTAGAGTCATCGATTACAAAACAGGGAAGCCACTCATGACCATGACGTCCAAGTCAGAGCCAAACCTTGTCAAAATGTGGCGGCATAACCTCCAGCTTGGATTCTATATCCTGCTCCTCAAACACACTAAGCGCTACTCCGGCAAGCGATACGCTGCCCAGATTATACAGCTCGATGCTAGCGAACCGGAGCATTTGTACCTGGACTACACACTGAATCAATCAGATATCGACCGGATAGAGAAGTTGGCCGATGCCGTCTACAAACGTATTACAGCACTCGACATGCCTGACATATCATCATATGAACCAACTCTGGCCGGCATCAAACAGTTCGAGTCCTGGCTTATTGCCAACACTTGACACTTGTGACAAGAAACTGCATATGATTACTGTGTAGTATAATCAGCTCATGAGCTCCTTTCTAAAACTAATGCTCATCCCGGTGTCCTATGGCGCAACCATTGGGCTGCTGATTTTTACTCTGAGAAAACTGAAACCGCAAGATCAGACCAAAAATCCAGCAACCGGTGCGCAGCCAAGTACGCTACAGCGGCTCGTCTACGTATTGTGCTTTGCCTATTCGGCGCTGGCAACAATCGTTATACTTATATCTGGGCTATGGAGTATTGTCATCGCAACATTCCTTGTGGGGCCCATATCACTATACCTTCTGTCCGTACTCATTCTGTCAGAATATCTGTATAAAAAAGTCGCCCCGCGACGAGCAACGACACGCTCGCGGCCAAGCAAATACCTCATCGGGTTTGCCTCAGTATGTGTTGCAATCATAGTGGCAGACCTGCTAGTAACAACCGTTTTTTATATACCGCTGGTGCTGGAGAATAGCACCTCAATGGCCCAATACAACAAGCAACGTAAAATTTCGGCGACCAAGAAATTTGCCGCGGATTTTACAGAATACATACCGCACGATCCGACCGATGAACAGGTAGAACATGAACAGCGAGAATACAAAAACCATGCAGAGTATGAGTTTCACTATAGACCCTACGTAATCCGAGAAACCGCATACAAGCACAGCTCCACACTATGCAGCAGCACAAAAGGATACAAATGCGAGGTATTTGGCACCCACAATAGCGGCATCATCTATAGAAGTATGCAA
>CALMSM010000059.1 GCA_937872425.1 uncultured Candidatus Saccharibacteria bacterium | reverse complement strand
CAGGCTTAGGAATCCGTGACTTTTTAGAGGCCCGAGATCTGCACCAAATTGCGGGTAACGCCAAATTGATCAAACGTTATAACGCTACCGACGTACTGGTCATTGACGAGGTATCCATGCTCCATGGCAATCGGCTCAACATGATTAACCAAGTCTGTAAGCTGTTACGCAAGTCTGAGCAACCGTTTGGTGGCATGCAAGTGATTTTGGTAGGTGACTTATTCCAACTACCACCCGTCAATCGGGACAGCACCACCGTAGATTTTGCGCATATGTCGGAGGCGTGGCGCGAGCTCAACCTACAGATTTGCTATATCAATGAGCAACACCGTCAGATGGGCGATGGGCTATTGTCTCTCCTCGAAGCAATGCGCACAGGTGAATTTGAAGATATACACCAAGAGATTATCAACGAACGACTCGGTATAAAGCCCAACGAAGACCAAAAACTTACCCGATTGTACGCACACAATGTCGATATTGACAGCGTGAACCAAAGACACCTGAATGCAATCCAGACAGATGTGTACGAATATACAATGGATACAACAGGCTCAAGTATTAAGGTTGAGCAGCTGCAGCGCAGTGTGTTGGCGCCAGAAATATTAGAGCTCAAAGTCGGTGCCGAAATCATGTTTGTTGCCAACAATAGCAGCGGTAAGTTTGTGAATGGTACTCGAGGTACGGTTATCCGATTTGATGCAGATGATCAGCCTGTTGTGCGGTTGCAGAACGGCAAAACACTTACTGTTGAACCGCACAGCTGGAAGCTCGAAGAAGACGGGAAGGTACGGGCCGAGGTTTCACAGTTGCCGCTCCGACTTGCATGGGCGATTACTATTCATAAAAGTCAGGGCATGAGCCTGGATGCTGCACTGGTAGACTTGAGCCGTTCATTCACGCCAGGCATGGGCTATGTTGCCTTGTCCCGTGTACGTTCGCTAGATGGACTGTATTTAGCAGGCATAAATGCGATGGCGCTACAGCTTCACCCGGACATATATGAGTTTGACCGCGAGCTACGCTTTGCCTCTGCCAACCTAGCGAACCAAACAGAAGACTTTGTTATGGTAGCTACTCATGCAATGCAAGGTAAGCAACCAGTAAACCAAACCCTGCTGGAGGCACTCAAGGATTGGCGTCGTGCCCGCGCACAGGCGGACACAGTGCCTGCTTATATTGTCGCCCATGATGCGGTGCTCGAAGAACTAGCCGCAAAGCAACCCAAGAATACTCAGGCCTTACTTGGCATTAAGGGATTTGGCCCAAACAAGATGGAAAAGTACGGGCAAGACGTCGTGTCTATCATTGCTGAGCACCAAGCCTAAGCGTATACTGAAAATCAAACCATAAGGGGATTACGGGTGTCGGATCAAGACAAGAATGATATAGCTGAGATGATTGATGAGGCGAAAAAGCAGCTCGGGAACGAGCGAGCCGAACAGAAGCGCGAGTTCGACAAGAGCCAAAGTAAGCTTCGCAGGTTTGGCGTTTGGTGTCGCACGCACAAAAAACGTAGCGTCCCTTCGGCTGTCGCTATTGCTATAGTGTTATTATCGGCAATACCAGTTACTCGATACACCATAGCTGGACTATTTGTTAAGCGTAGTGTTGAAGTCCAGGTGGTAGATGGCCAAACCAAACAACCAGTTAGTGGCGCGGATGTGTCACTTCGTGGCAAAAATGCCAAAACTGATGGGGATGGGCGCGCAGTGCTGAGCGGGGTCAAGCCCGGCAAGGCAAATGTAATCATCAGAAAAACGTATTATCAAGATACCACAAGCCCAGTAACTGTCAGGCTAAACCGCGAGCCACAATCATTCCAACTTGAGGTAACAGCGACAGGAAGACAAATACCCGTTCGCGTCACCAATAAAGTAACTGGTAACGGCGTCAAGGGGATAAAAATCATAGCTGGTAGCACTGAAGCAGAGACGGATCAAGACGGCGAAGCAACAGTGGTCGTTGATGCATTGGCTGCTGTCGTGGAGGCGGACTTGAGCGGTGAAGGCTACAATGGAGCACGGGTGAATCTTACTCCAGGGCCAGAAGTTACGGCTAATGTATTTGCACTGACACCTGCCGGTAAACTCTATTTCTTGTCCAAAAAAACAGGCAATATTGATATTGCCAAAACAGACCTGGATGGCACTAATCGTGAGACTGTGCTGGCGGGCACAGGCAACGAAGAGAGTGCAAGCACCGTCTTGTTGGCCTCACGAGACTGGAAGTTTTTGGCACTTCTGGCTCGACGTGATGGTGCCCACGCCAGTCTCTATCTTATCGACACGACAACAGACAAGTTAACGCAGATAGATACGAATGACGCCCTGTTTACGCTAACAGGCTGGTCTGGTCATGATTTTGTGTACCAATCGAGGAGCAATACGCTAGCTGATTGGCAGCCCAAGCAAACTACCCTCAAATCATTCAGCGCCGACACTGGCAAGCTTACAAACGTAGATGAAACGATAGCCACAGGGACTGGATACGGCGACTATGTAGGGGAAAGTTTCACGGGCGTCTATGTCGTCGATAATCAGATTGTCTATGCTAAAAACTGGCTTGGTAACTCCTCGCAAACAGTCAGCAAACGACCCGGCATATATAGTGCCAAAGCGAACGGCAGTGACAAAAAACTCGTCAAAGATTTTAATCAATCGTATCTCGCCTTGATTCAATCTAGGCCAAAAGAAGTCTATGTGCAGCAGAGCAGCGGTGAGACGAATGTGTTTTATGCGTTAACGGAGAGTGGCCTGAAGGATGAGCCCAACCTGACACCAGCAACCTTTAATCAGTTCTACGCAACCTATTTGCAATCGCCAAGCGGTAGCAAGACATTCTGGTATGAACCACGTGATGGCAAAAATACGCTGATGGTTGGCGACGGTTATGGGCAGAATGGCAAGGAGCTATTGAGCGTTGGTGAGTACGTGGCATACGGCTGGTATAGCGACGACTACGTGCTTTTAAGTAGAAATGGGAGTGAGTTGTTTATTGCACCCGTAAAGCTAGGTC
>CALMSM010000058.1 GCA_937872425.1 uncultured Candidatus Saccharibacteria bacterium | reverse complement strand
GAGAGTAAGAATCAATAAAAGTAGCTTTTGTTTGGTCTGTGTAGAGGCCTTGCCCTTGCCACTCCCATGAGTAAGTAGCATTAACTTTAAGCACAAAGTGCATGCCGATATCGTTCAGCCAAGCGACATTTTCAAGCAGGGGATTAAAGTATTCTTTGAACTCCCCCCCAGAGTTAGGGGTCGTCAACCAGAACTCAAACGTGCCCGTCTGGCCAGGAGCAATGCTGCTCTCTTTTAGGGTGGCTGGTCGACCACAGTTAATCCAGGAACTGTCGCATACGACGCTGCTATGGTTCAGGGGGCTGGTGGTCCCTAGCCTAAAAGTTCCCTGGTTCCATGTCGTATTACCTGTATTCTTTGCTCGTACCACGGCGTAGTATCTTTTATTTGGCAAGAGCGTCTGAGAGTAAGAATCAATAAAAGTAGCTTTTGTTTGGTCTGTGTAGAGGCCTTGCCCTTGCCACTCCCATGAGTAAGTACTGGCTCTGACACTACCGAACCAATCATTAAACATTCTCCAAAAGTTTCGATTACCATAGGCACTGCAGCTATCACCAGTACCATACAGATTAGCTAGCGCAGCAGCATTTGGCTGGTAAGGGGTGTAGTTGTATAGCCCAGCAGTAGCACCGTTTTGAATGGTTAGGTTCGTACCACCACAGCTCGGGGCATTCGCTTGGTACGAAACAAAACTAGTACGACCAGCAGCGTAGTTGAAGTAGTCGGCCTGCACAACATAACGCCGGTACTGACGTGCTGCATTGTAGACCTGGTTGAAGTAGCCATAGTAAGCAATGTCGCACTCAGCAGTGTCCGGGCAGCCAAACCCTGTGGCACTACGGTATTGGATGCTCCAGGGCCAATCATCAGTGACAAGAGACTGCTCTTTTTGCAAAAGTACAACGAGCACCTTAGGGCTAACACCACATGCCTGTGCGACGTCATAGATTATTTGTGCGGCAGACTTAGTGCCGGCACTCACGCCACCCGAACAGTATGAATCTGCCGATTTTGCGGGAATTGCCTGAGAGTAGTCTTTGAGGCAAGTATAAGGAGCAGGGTAGCCACGAGATGCACCATAGGCAGCACGGGTTGTGCCTGCGTAGGGCTGGGTACCATTAGTGTCACACACTGCTACTTTTGCGTTGAGGAATGCCTGAATTTCACCAGTACTCATGCTTGAGCTATTAAAAAAGACTCCGTCGTCGATAATATTAGAGGCATTAAACTCACTGCCCGATAATGCGCTCGCAGACTGACCTAGCGCAGTAACGCCGAAACCAACCAACAAGCTAAATATGGTGAGCGTGAAAGCTATTTTGCTGAGTGATGACGACCACTGTTTCATAGCTATGGTACCGTGATGGTTTGAGGTGCAGACGTGCCCTCTGCCGAATTAGATTTATAGGATACAACTACTTGCCAACTACCGCTTGCAAGCGTTCTGTCTGGTCGAACTGCGCAAAGTGTGTGACTTACATTAGCGACACTGGCTGACGATACGCTGAAAACCTCAGAGCCTTTGCTGAATGTAGCAGTACAACCGCTATCGGTATCTTCTACAACTCCATCCACACGAGCGCGAACAGGGTTGGTATCAAGTGACGTAATAGTAACGGTGGCTTGTTTTACGCCAGGCGTTGTGTCAGGTGTTTCAGTATTGTCAGGGAGGTTCTTTTTGTTGTCTTCGCTGGCTTGCTTTTCTTCGTCAGTGGCTGGCACGAGGTTTACAGTTTCCTCCGTCTGATTAATTGCTTGTTGTAATCGTTTTTGGTTATCCGAACGACGCTTAAAGTATAGAGCGATGCTG
>CALMSM010000057.1 GCA_937872425.1 uncultured Candidatus Saccharibacteria bacterium | reverse complement strand
TGGTCGGATCATCATTAGTTGACTGGCCCCACACACCCAAAATTTGGCTAAAATCTAGGGGTTTATCGTTCTCGCCTTTTTGTGACGTACTTATGCCCGTGTAGCGTACGTAATCGGCCTGCGGCGACGCAATATTCTCGGTGCTAATCAGTGAGTCACCCTGCTTGACCTGGCTCACCGAACGAACGGCTGGGGTTGGGTTGACGGAAAGTTGCGTTGTCTGTCGTAATGTTTTTGTACTGTCGGGCTCGATAGTTGACTTGGTCACGCTTGGCGTAGATAGCGATTGAGAAAGCATACGATTAAACACTCGTTTTGGATTGCTATAGACATAGTGCCACCATCCCCAGGAGCTCGCGCTAATGATAATAATGCCGACGAACAAGATGCTGATGACTGATTTATTGCGACCAATGAATTGTTTCACGATACCCTCTCTGGTCAAGTTTAATGGTGGAGCATATCGGATTCGAACCGATGACCTCTTCCATGCCATGGAAGCGCGCTAGCCAACTGCGCCAATGCCCCACATCTGCGACTATTTTACATGAATACTCCTCTGTTCGCCAAATACGGCGTTGTTGATAGTGCTATACTGTAGAGACACCAAAGGAGGTGATATGAACAAGGATGGAAAACGAGCAATCATTTGTGCAGCACTAGCACTCCCCCTCTCATTAGTTGTTAGCGGTACGATTGCATGGTACCTCAAAGCGAATAATCCTGATAATGTAGATATCACCGCCGGGCTCGCCTATTTACGACCTATTCTTGTGTCTGCTTTTGTTACATTCGGCGTACTTATGCTGGTTGCTTTTGTGAGCGCACTTCGTGGCCGGAGACGTGATGCCTCGCCAGAGCTCAGTACACTCGGGCTAGCACTTATTATTACTTTAGTACTTGTTTCACTAGTAGCGGGTGTTGCTAGTAACGGAGCAAGTAAAGCTGAAGATCGTTACCGAGACCAGCAGACGCAAGAATTTTTTGATAAACTCAAAAACCAATAAAACTATTTGGGCCGGGAAGTACGCGGCAACACAAACCCAAACAATATAAACGCGTACAAGATAGCGAACCCACACATGATAGAAGGTATGCCTGACATTGTTGATGGGTTGAGTGTATTCACAATAGTTGTCGGCAGCAGGAATACAAGGTATCCCAAGCTCATACCATAGAGTGCCTCCTTGGTCTTGCGAATTTTTTGCAAACGAGCGGACTGAAGCGCAACACCAATGCCCCAAAACAACAACGCATAATAATATACGAAGTACATTCCGCCGACTCCTGCGCGCAGCTGGAAGATGACATAGTTGCCAGCACATTGATGGCCCCTAAAAGCCGTCTCGCTTAACCCAAATACGATAATCCATAGTAGACCAGTTGCATAGCCAAGCCATACGGGCCACAACGTTTTGCGTTTAGCAATAGTGTAAATAAGGTGCAACCCCAGAGGGGGCAGCGCGGTAATTGCTATATACCCAATACGAGACCACATAGCAGCATCAACACCAAGCCCGCCACACACGAAGTATTCACTCAGTTGAAACAACGCCAAAAAGGCTAATATGGCCATTGCCAGCCGTGTCGGTGTGCTCAGCTTATACCGCACATAGGTCGCAATAAATAGCGTTACCTCGATTGCAAACGTTGCAATCATGACAGGCGGAGAGAAACAATAGAGCGTGGTGTTTCTTTTTGACATAAGCGTGATTCCTAAACTAGAGCATACAGTAATCCCACCTCGAACGCTACACCTCAGGAGAGACTGCTGCAGTCGGCACTGAGCCAAGAGGAATAGTTCGTAGTGCCGCCAACCATAAAAACAGCAAGCCAATAGAAGCTATCGCGGCGAGCCCAAACGTTTTTGGTATCCCAAACGCCGCAGCGCCAAATCCAAAAAGGAGCGGGATGTAGAGTTCATTGAGCTGCCCTGCATTATTCATGACGGACAACGCGGTCGCTTTCTTATTGGTCTGCAAGATATTCAACAGTTTTTCTTGGTAGATGATACGACGGTACCGCCAGAAGGCCATGGTGATAACATATGCTGCCATTAGAACCCAAAGCCTGTTCGTCCAGACACTTGCCAGCCATATGAATAGCATAAACCAGTCGGTCAATGCGTATACCCGAAATGGGAATCTTTTAAACAAATGGAGAAACCAGCCAAACACTACACCTGCCAGGCTTGCTGCCGCAAACAATATACCCATACGTTGTGGCTGGAGGCCCAAATCCCTGAGTGCTAGGTTCACGAAATCAGAGGGTGCAGTATAGAGTGCAGAGATAATGCCAAAGGTTAATAGAAACAGAATAAACTTTCGGTGAAGTTTCAGAATTGTGATTTTTGCACCGATGGTCTGCACCGTTTTGGCCGTTCTTGGCTTGTGCGGATAAACTTCCTTGAGAAAGAAAGTTGAAGCTAGCAGTATCGCATAAGCAAGCGTACCGAGCATAAAAGGATATCGCGGGTCAATTCTGTACGTCATAGGCACAAGTGCCAGCAACACTGCATTAATTGCAAGCGATACAGATTGAATACGGCTAGCCATTTTGGTGTACTGGTCGACTCTACCCTGAGCATGGAGAGTATCGTGAAGTAACGCTTCACACGCTCCACCAAAGAACGAATAGCCGATAGCCTCAAGCGCCATGCCGGCAAATATGCCTAGCTTAGATGGCGCGAACACATACAGAAGCGTGGCACACACGTTCATCGCTGCGCCCAATCGTTCGCTCGTGACCTTGCCATACCTATCTGCGAACATCCCTGTCGGAACTTCTGCAACCACTTGAATGGCGGCGAACCAAAAAGCCAACAGGCCAATGTCTGATAGACTGAACCCGGCAACGGTTGTAAAATATATGGCTGCCAATGGCAGAAACACACGCTTCTGAAAAACTCGCAATATAACCTGGAGACGTACATTGCGTGTCAATTCGGCTTCGCTGAGCTGGCTCACCCTATCAATTCCAGCAATTGTGATTCTGTGATTACTTTGGTGCCTAGCTTTTCTGCTTTTGTAGCTTTACTGGCGCCTGCTTTTGCGCCCATGACCAGGTATGTCGTACCCCTAGCAACGCTTGACTGAAATGTGCCGCCTAGTGCACGAATCTTCTCTGCCGCAATGTCTCGGCCCATAGACTCCAAGCTGCCTGTTATGACAAAGCTTTGGCCGCTAAGCCTACCACCGGTCGTCGTAACATCCTGAGGCCACACGCCAAGTGAACGGAACTTTGCGAGCAAAGCTTGGTTGTCGTCGTCCTCAAACCATAACAACAGGCTCTCTGCTACAATGCCGCCAACACCTTCTACTGCTTTGAGCTCTTCGTAGCTGGCAGTTCCGATATTGTCTAATTTTTTAAACGTGTTGGCCAAATCTATTGCTGTCTGTTGGCCGACATGACGGATACCTAGCCCAAAAATAAACCGTGCTAGCGGTGGTTGTGTTTTGTCCGCAATCGCGGATTGCAAATTTGTCGCAGAAATATCCGCAAATCTATCAACGGACAATATCTTGTCCACAGTGAGTGTGTAGATATCGGCCAGGTCATTAACAAGGCCCGCATCAACGAGAGCTTCAACATTTTTCTCACCGAGCGTGTCAATATCAAGTGCGA
>CALMSM010000056.1 GCA_937872425.1 uncultured Candidatus Saccharibacteria bacterium | reverse complement strand
AAATCTAATCATGAAAAAAAATAACATAACGAGGTGCCCGTTCTGCAAAACTAGCGATTTGCTAGATGTTGAACAGAGCAAGCGAACGGAGGGATGGTTTGGGGTCGTATGTCGCAGATGCGGATGCGTTGGCCCGACAGGGACATCGGAAACAGCAGCGGAGGCTATAGCGAGATGGAATCAATATTTGAGTTACGATTTGACACCCACGCCTAGCGCTGCTACAATCCAAGCGTAGTCCGAACCATCGCAGTCACAACGAAAGGACATCAAATATGGTGGCATCTCCTGTTTTCGTTCGTCGGCGTTTTCGGTTCTTAGATTTGAGACCTAGAGTTTGGTCTAGGCGTAGGTAAAGGTATTCTGTGTGAGCCAGTCCAGTTGGGCTGGCTTTCGTATTTTATTCCCCTAAATCATCTATCAACGCATCGCCTAGTCCCAACAATAGCGAGCCAGTTACGTTCAACCCATCCAGTTGACTGGCTTGCAACGTCGGGCAATCAAACGTCAAACTCATCAGTTCTGCCCATTCCATCTCAAAACCCATCCCCACCTTTACCCGCTCTTTGTTGTCGTCTAGGTAAATCATCTCGCCAGCTTCGTCTCGCAGGGCGAACTTCGTCACCAGTTCCCGGCGTACCTCGTCCACGTCTTTGTGCTGGCTCTCTAGCGCCCGTGCCATAGCGCGCAGGCGCATACCCACACGCACGCCCACGGGCATGGATAGTAATTGATTAACAGCCTCTACTAGGCCATAGAGTTGCTCATTTTTGATTTGTACTGTGTTGCTCATTTGTTTCTACCAAGTCGCATGTGATGCACGCCGCCACGTGTTGGTGGCTGTGCAGATGTAAAAATAACTACCATCATAACAAAAATCACCAGCCGTGCCCGACGCTGATGCGCTGGCTGGTGTGCGTACCGCTCGGAATCGTAATGTGTCTGGCACGGATGGACGGTGCTCAAAATGTATGCCTGTCCCATCGTTGAACAGGTGAGAAGTAAATGAAATGTCTGATCTGGTCAGCGCCATTGAATATGGGCCGGGGCTACTGGTTTTTAGTTCCAGTGGCAGCGTCGTCCCCGTGCTGAGCACCATCGGCACGTTGACCGTAAAATTAGACGCCATCGTCGCCATTGTGCTGGGTAATGTGGCGTTATTAGGGGAGGGCTTCCAAACGAAAGAGTCAGCGTACAAGGTAACGCTAGAGTCGGTCGCGTTGGTTTGATTGCCGCCGTACAGTTGGATCATGGCGTCTAGCGGTGTCGTGGCATGTGCGCCTGCCGCCAGCAAACGCAGCGACGCTATCCGCCCGCCCGTGGGCGTGGCATTGATCTCGCTGTAATCCTGCAAATAGTCAAACGCTGCCGGGTTGTCTGACAACCCGGTGCGGATTTGCAACGACGGGTTGCCGGACTTGCTCGCCAGGTTTGGCCACCAGTCAATTGACCGGATGTTGCCCCAGTTGCCGTAGCTGTCCTGCTTCAGCCCAATGCCGTTGGCGTTATCCAACTCAATGGTCAGTGCGCTGCTGCTATACATTCTAATGGGCAAATTATGAATCTCTTGTGTGTAGCTGGACACTCGGAAGTATTTATTTGTTACCCCCGTGCCATCACCTACATACAACCCGTATTCGCCAGTTACTCCAAACAGCCCGCGCAAGTTCCCTAGTTGGCTGACCACTGTTTTGCTGTCGGCGGGGTGCCCTGAGAATGTGACAATCCTGGTATATGGCGAATTGATACCTCTCACCCCGTCAATGGCATTAATTTCTACATAGCCATTGCCAGCTACGCCGTAGTCCAGCACAGCGCCTTCGTTGCCATGCTGAGCCGTGATGGTGGTAAATGGCGGTGCCGCACCGGCTTGCGTGCTCATGCTGGTGTAGCCTGGCATCAACAGCACAACGACCGCCACATTCGCCGCTGCGCTGGCTAGTGTAGCCGTCTTCGTGCCAGTGGCCGCTGCCGAGGATAACAGTTGGCTAGCCAAATAATGCTGCGCGCTGCCCGTACCAGCGTCGGCCAACTCGGTCATGCCCGATGGTGGCGTGGCTCGGATATTGCCAGATGCCAGCCCGTAGAATAGCAGCATTCCCGCGCCACTGCGCGGCGTTAGCCCCGGCGCTACGGTCATGCTCGTACTACTAGCGTTTAGTTGCGATAGAGAATCATCAATGTAGGTGGTGGCCACACCCACATTAATCCATGCCGTAATATTGGCTGCACTGTTACAAGCCGCCTCAAAGGTGAAATCATAGCTGGCTGGCTCACTGCTGCCTGCAACACGATACCAAATCTCCATTGTGTTGGTGCCGGTCGTGCGCTGGATCAGGCGGGCAAACGGGTAGGAGACTGGGGAACTAAGCGTGTGCGTACCGACGTAATCGATTTGTACCATCAAAACGTCGCCCGTGGTTGTGCCGGTTGGCTTGGTCAAACTGACCACGTTCGTGGAGGTGCTGGATAGGCCAACCACAGTCCCACGTTGCGAGATGGTTTTATAGGCAACAGTGCCCGTGCGGGTGAATGTCCAACTCTGCGTACCATCCCCATTATTGACTGGACTGGACACAGTACCCCAGCAATCACCGATGGTCAGCGAGCCAGCAGAGCGATCAAATGTAGGCGGGTTGACGTAATCACCTGGCTCGAATACTTGCATCCCCGCAGCGCTGGGCAAGTCTTTAACTTTCAAAGTTGCCGTAGTGCCGGGGTAGGGCACAAGAAAATCGGCGCCTAGCAACGTGACCGATTTTGTCACGACCTCGACGCCAGCCAATGCCCTGGTCACGTCGGCCACAAAAATCTCAGCGTGCATTTGTTTTGTGAACAGATATTGAAAATCTGCTGCACCATTAAGCGAATCGATGGCCCACCCTGCCGCGCGACTGGCATAATTGATGCTGCGCAAAAACGTGCCATCCATTACCAGGTCGTAAACCGGCGCTGCGCTGTCATTGTCTGCTGTGCTGTGGCCTACGTATAGGACGCCGCCCGACGATCCAATGCCCCAACTATAGGCCACGTGCTCTTTGTCCACATGAGCGCATAGCCCTGCCCCGGCATTTGTATTGACTTGCCCCAATGCGAGTCTGTCCACCCTGCATCGATGCTGCCGGTTAGCCGGATCGCTTTTATGTTTTGCGGAGAGCTAAAGGTGTGTGATGCTGAGACAGTGCGAGCGATGCTTACATGCACATACTGCGAATGAGGGTCTACGGCGTTTTCATGCGCAGAGATGGCCGCAGCAATGTCAG
>CALMSM010000055.1 GCA_937872425.1 uncultured Candidatus Saccharibacteria bacterium | reverse complement strand
TCAAGTAACCATCCCGCAAAAATTCAGCATAAAATGAAAATCCGCTCGGCGAGGAGCGGATTTTCATTTGGCTGGGGAGGAGGGATTCGAACCCCCGAATGCTGGTACCAGAAACCAGTGCCTTACCACTTGGCGACTCCCCATGGTAAAGCTATCAAGCTGCAAAATTGTAACAGATTGAGGGGTTGTCGTAAACCTAGTTTGCTTAGTTAGTAGGTGCGGCCGGAGTAGCGCTGCTGGTGGCGCCACTTATTCTGATTTGTGTAGCGTCGGTATTATTACCAGATGATTGAATCATGACAGTCATACCAATTTTGATGTCTGTAGCAGTCGCGGCCTTACCACTCTTGGTTATTTTGGTAACACCTGTGATTTTGTAGGTCCTACTGCCCGATTCTGCAGTGCCATCTTGCGTCGGTCGCCTAGTACCAATCTGTTCGACAGCGATACTCTCGCCGCTAATCGCAGTAACCTTGCCAAGCCCGCCGGTTGCATTGCGCTCAGCAAATGGATTTGCAGGGGTCTGCTGCGCACTAGGCTTGGTTGAACTAGTACGAGATTTTTGAAACTGCATGCCACCACCAAACCCGAGTCCCGCTATTACGATTACGGCAGCAATCATAATTGGTTTTTTGGTCTGCTTTAGCTTTGATTTTTTACTTGGTCTTTCCATGGCGCTATTTGCTCCTTTTATATGATTGGCTGCTCGTTGATGATAGTTTATCATCTTAGAGTGTAAATGTTGTGTCAGTCATGCCCGCAATATCCAGGTCATATGTTACAACCAGCTGAAGAGTCGTATTGTTTATACCATTGGGATTTTGAGCGTGAATGTTGTGCCCTTATCTGGCTGTGATTTTGCTGATATTTCAATGCCGAGCTGATCAGTGAGTTTGCGCGCAATGGATAGACCAAGACCATAACCCTCGGTGGTATGCTTACTGCGCGATGTGTCTGCACGATAGAATCGATCAAATATATGTGGCAGGTCAGTGGCTTTGACGCCGATACCTTGATCGCGGACAGTTAACTGTGCCGTCTTGTTACGAGCCTTTGCATCAATAAATATTTCCGACTTGGTAGGGCTATACTTGACTGCGTTGTCCAGTAATATCGTCATAATCTGCACAAGCGCGGTCTCGTCACTCTTGACAATAATTTTGGCCACGGCATCGTGTACTGTCATTTTTTTTGCGATAGCTGCGGGCGCGATGCGATTCATCGCTTCACTCGTAACTGCTTGAAGAGACACGGATGTCACTTCTCCAATAAATGCATCCTGCTTGAGCAAGCCCAGGAGGCCATCGCTCAGTGCCTTGAGCTTGGTAACTTCTTGTACATTATGCGCTATCAGTTCTTTGGCGTCTGTTGTACTGAGCCTTGGCTTACGGAGCGCTACTTCGTTGGTTATTTGTAGCGCCGTTAGCGGAGTGCGGAGCTCATGACTGGCATCGGACACAAATCTAGTTTGGGCTTCCATCGCCTCCTCGATTGGCTGAAGTGTGCGACGCGCAAGAAAATAACTCAAGGCGCCACCGAACACTAGAGCAACCAGATTGAGCCACAGCAACCACATTGACAGCTCATGACGACCCTCATCTACGCGACGACGCAGAAACTGACCCAGTTCGTTGCGCGTCTCCCTATTGTTTTCCTCGTAAAATCCCACAACTGCCTGTGGTGGGAGTTGTCGCTCGAGCTGACGTGATGACGTGTTGTAAAATACCACGCTAAAACCAATGCTCATGAGCATGATGATTGCCAAATACGTTCCCGTCAGACGGACGGTTGCCGACTGAACAATACGACTGATGTGCTTTGGCTCGGTCATGATGCCTCTATTTTATACCCGAAGCCACGCACGGTCTGCAGCAATGACGATTTAAATGGCTTATCAATCTTGCCACGCAGATATGTCATAAATACCTCCACTGTATTCGGCAAAATATCTGCATCAAAATCCCACACGTGGCTGATTATATTGTTTTTGCTCAGGATACGCCCTTGGTTACGCATTAGGTATTCCAATAGTGCGTACTCTTTGCTACTCAGTTGGATTGATTGACCGGCACGAATTACTTGCTTGGTTGTGGTATTGAGCGACAGGTCACCTACATCGAGGCTTTCGCCCAGTGACTGTTTGGGTCGCCTCAGCAAAGCACGGACTCGGGCCAATAAGACTTCGAAAGAAAAGGGTTTGGCTAAGTAGTCATCCGCGCCTGTGTCTAAGCCCTTGACCACATCTTTTGATTGATCTTTTGCGGTTAGCATAATAATAGGCGTATGTTGACCGTCGGCGCGAAGCTTAGCGCAAACTTCATAGCCATTCATGCCTGGCATCATCACATCCAATATAATAAGGTCGTAGGCCTCTGCCGAGGCTGCGCCATATCCACTCTCACCATCAAACTCGACGTCGACTGCATAGGTCTCCTGCTCAAGACCTTCTTTGATAGCTCTCGCAATACGGTGCTCGTCTTCGACTACTAATATTCTCATCCTCTGTTTAGTATACCTTTCTACCTGAGATTTTGCTTAATCAGACATACTGTACTTCTGGCCATATCTGGTGGACCAGTTTATTTCCCTTAGAACTTAATCTTATCCAGGCGTCACCAACACTAGACTTTTCTATGAGTATCAGCCCCTTCTGCCGAAGTGCTGCAATGATATGGCTGAGGCGTGATCGTCTGATATTGAGTGTTTCTGATAATACCGTGAACTCATCCGAACCATCCTCAGAAACTTGCTGTAGAACGAGTGCATAATCGGTTGGTAGATCTATTACTTTATGTGAACTCATAGTGCCCTCCTAAGTTTTTTTGGTTGATAGCAACTACATCATGAACCAAGAAACTTTGGGAAAGCTTAAAATACGGATGAGGCTAATAGCCCGTGAAGTAGTCTGTTTTGATATGACGCACTCCCAGACTGCGTAGTGACTTTTTGTATCCACGAACCATGGCTGGTGGACCTGATATATAAACGCGACGATTGACGAAGTCTGGTACTTCACTGGCAAGCAGAGACTGGTCGAGTCGTACAGTAGGATTGGTTACATACACCGTTTTGACACCGATATTTTTTGCTGCATCAAATACTGAGCGGTAGGCGATTTCTTGGTCTCCTGCAGCAAAATATACTAACACTACATCCCTTTTTTCTTGTCGTGCTACTAAATCACGGACCATCGATACAAATGGTGTGACACCTATGCCCCCCGCGACCAAAAGAAGCGGTGCAGATGCTTTTGGTAGAATAAAGTCGCCAGATGCGTGGGCGGCCACAATCTGGTCACCTGGCTGCATGCTCAATAACTTTTTCTTAAATAAGCTGCTCGGTTCGTAGAACTTCACACCAATCCCAATAGAGGAATCCTGTGGGCTGGAGGCAATAGTAAACGTACGGCGGTTGCCTCTTGTGCCAACACCAACACCAGTCAGTGTGAACTCTGCGTACTGGCCAGCCTCGAACGAAAGCTTGCGATGCGGACGGAATACGAACTCATGGCTTGTGGGGGTAAGCACGCGCTTATAATCAAGTGTCAACACACTGGCAGCACGAGCAGAAACCACACAAGCAAACACGTTTCCTAGTAACAATGCTACATGCGGCGAGACCGACAAAAATCCGAGGTCAAGCCTCAAACCGCAGAGAACGCCAATTATGAACCCATAGGTGAATTGCCATCGTTTAGTAGCAGGAATCGTAGCAGGCTCTGTCAGCATAATACAGCCTAAGAACACTAATGGGAATGAGTACCAAATCGTCACAAACTCCACGCCATTGGCAACGAGCAGCAACACGGCAGGCGCAAGAAAAGCTCCAAGTAGCTGAAATCTTCGGGTCTTGCGAAGAATTAGTAACCCCAGAATGAGTGTTGGGACAACCAAATACTTGCTTGCCACCCACCATGAACCAGATGACAAGCCCACAACACTTACGACCATCACCCCGAAAGCTGCCGGGTTAAACACTACTGCACCCCTCCACGTCAACGCATACTTGCTCACCATGGCAACACCCCCTGCAATCCCAACCCCGACCATGTCCCAAATATTACCGGGAGGCTTGAGAATAAAAAACAAGATGAGCATGGTGATTATTGACGACTCGTGATTGGTTGGCACCTTGTAGGCACGAGCCAAAATCTGATTAGTGAGACCGCACCCAATGCTGAGAGCTATACCACTTTTGACAAGCCACTCTATGGGGTACGACAAAACACCCGTGACGCTCAAGAGTGCAGCAACAATACCCAGCCACACCAAACCGTACAAAACCAATCGGTACATTGTAATTTGGTTGAGCAAATCGTCAATTTTTTGTATAGGTTTAGTCATTACTGGCAAAGAGTGTCACCTTAAAATTTTTTGACATGCGAATATTTCCTTGCTCTATCATCGCATACTCAAAGTTAAACTGCTTGCGTAAAATGTCAGGCTCGACAAAAGACAGCGCAGTTGCAAGCCCATCCGCAATCATACATTCATCTGCGATAACCCAGACAGCCTTAATGGTAGACTCAGACTTGAGTGTTGTTGGGTCAATAATGTGATGGTATTCGCCCCACGTACGACGCACAGGTGATGAACCGCAAACCGCACGTCCACCCACCTCAACATACCCAAGTGCTCGCTCTATATCGTTTGGGTCTTCGAGCACTACTTGCTTCGGTTCCTTCTCTACCCATATGTCGCCACCTGCATTAATCACAAACTCATCATGGCCGAAACCCCGTAACATAGTTGCAATAATGTCTACGAGGTACCCCTTTCCGGCGGCACCAAAATCAAGTAAAACCCCTGGCTTTTTAATGGTAATGCATTGCTGCGTGTAGGCCAGCGCATCCTTCCAGCCAATGACTGGAGTAAGCTTCTTAGGTACTAAGTTGTAATCTTTATCATAGCCTGCCTGTTCCATCGTCTTGCCAATAAGTGGTGTTACTTTGCCACCGCTGAGTTGGTATAGCCGCTGGTAAAATTTCATAAGTTTGCCGCCGTCAGGTGGCAACTGGTAAGCGCCTGGGTATTGACTCATTTTCCACACTAAACTATCTGTTCTGAATCGAGAATACGTTTGATCAAACGCATCTATCCTGGCACGTACTGCGTCCTGCAAGCTATTGGTCCCGACCTGGGGTGAATCGATTCGCCACTTCGTGCCGATTGCATCAAATTCCCACTGCATGGACATGCTAGCTCTGCGCCTGTGATCTTATCGTATCAAGCGCCTGGTTGAAGCCAATAGTTGTCAATGACGCACCCGACACAATCCCAATTTTAAGATCAGTGAGCTTTTTGCCAACGACAAATGATGAATAGCTGGCGATGAAATCTTCTTGATACGCTCGGCTTTCACGGCTTCTAGACATCTTGGTCGCGGAAGTACTCGTAACAACGTCGTTTGATACCGTGATGCTCACACCGATGGACTCGGTGCCCTCCGGCGTATCATAACCCTCCGTCGTGGTATATGTGCCGTCTTTGTAGTGGGCCAGACACGATGAAGAGCTAGGTACAGTGCTCGCATTCGTCTGAGAAGGCCCTTCCTTGCTGGAAGAAGCTGTTGATACGCTGGCTGTCGTCGCCTTTGTGTCCGGCTTAATAACCAACGCACCCGCGACAACCAGCACTGTTATTAATAGAACAAAGAAGCTCGTAAGTGCAGTTTTTTTGGCGCTCGACATGATTGCTATAGTACTCCTTTTGGGTGAGTGATACCACTAGCGCAAGCAGTTTGGGGTTGCACTGACCCCGTGTGATGGGAGATACTATGAGTAATATGTACGATGTAAACTATGGCCGGGTCTTGATGGGAGATAGCCTCGGGTTTCATATTATATTTGCTTTATTGTCTATTGGCTTTCCGTTTGTCATGAGCGTACTTGAATACTATGCGTGGAAACGAAAAAGCGAGCCAGTTTACAAAATAGTCCGATTGCTTACTGATTGGACGACCGTCCTTGCCGTAGTCGGCGTTATTAGTGGCACGATAATCGCTATGCAGTTTGCGATACTCTGGGGTCCTTTCATTGCAGAGGCCCGGCCTCACGTTGGAAAATTCTTTATGCTAGAGGGCTATGCGTTCATGGTTGAAGCTGAGTTTCTGGCATGGTACCGCATAAGTGCAGGTAAAGTATCGCCAGGTAAACACTGGCTTATCGGGCTTCCAATTACATTAGGTGCTATGGGCTCAGCCGTATTCATTACTATTGTGAATGCCTGGATGAATAACCCGAGTGCCATCATCACCTCCACAACGTTCTTTACCATAACGCACTCAGTTGCAGCATATCTACTCGCCAGCGTTATGGTTGTTATCGGCTGGGTGGCTTGGCGTATTTGGCGAACCCGTACTAAGCTTCAGTTTCCGCATTGGCTCATCTTCCGATTATCAATGCTATCTCTTGGGCTTATCATTATTATTTCACTGCTTGGTCATGCATCTGCTCAAAACCTCGCCAAGACTCAGCCGCTCAAACTTGCTGGGATAGAAGTCCTGGACGAAACAGGGCCAAACGCCCCACTTCGCGTTGGTGGAGGTATCAACGAATCTGGCAAGGCGGAAGGTGGCGTTGTCATCCCAAGTGGTTTAAGCGTGCTGGCCGGGAACAGCCCAGACTACGAAGTCCAAGGACTCGATCAAGCACCAAAGGATCGCTGGCCGCTGCTTATTATCCACACATTATTTGATGCCAAGATGATACTTGTTGGTATTGTCTCTACAGTGACCGTTGGTGGTATTTTCTTGTATCTCTGGAAAGGTACGCATCGTTTGCCAAGATGGTACGTAAAGCTTGCTGCAATTACAAGTTTATCGGGCATATTGCTTGTAGAGCTTGGGTGGATGATTACGGAACTGGGGCGTCAGCCATGGGCTATTCATGGCAAGATGCTCACTAAAGATGCCTTCACCACAAATAACAGCGCACTCAGCATTGGGTATATCTTCCCCGTCATGTTTGTGGTGCTATTTGGCGCAACACTGTTTGCGCTCAGCATGGTGACCAAGCGATGGAGGGCTAAGGAACAAATCACGTGGTAGCACTTCTCTATGCATTAATCTTAATCCCGGTGGTATGCTGGCTCACAGCTTTTGGTTACGAAACATGGATTGCGCTTGGCAGAGCCGACAGTGCGGATTATTCGCTCGGCGTACCCTACGTACATGCCAGCTGGGAAATCACGCATACCCTATTAGTGTATGCGTTTACAATATTTATAATCTCCCATGCCGATGCGCTACCGCTGCTTGACCGTACGCTCTTTTTGCCGGTATGTGTATTCATGGTCAGTCTGATTGTTCGAGGATGCTTGTACCTGTACTTATTTTACGGCGACATCAAGCACCCAAAAATGATATGGCACAACCTGTTCGCAATAAGCCACATCATTATGCTAGTTGCTATAATCCTCGGTGCGCTTGGTACATTTTTTACCCTAAGGCTATACTCGTTTAGCCCAAACACCGACAACCTGGTCATTGTTGCTATTGGTTTTGTGCTAACATCCGCGCTTTGCTTCCTGCCAATCTATACTGCCTATCAGCACAAAGACTAGTTTTTTGGAGTTTTTTCTTTGTGTACTATGTCATCGATTTCGAACTGAATTGCATTGTTGGATAGTACCGTTTCGTAAAACGAGAGCGCCATACTAACCATCAGAAGCCACAGCGATATGCCAAAGACAACCTTGCCGGCAACCTGAAGGTTGGCATAAAGCAAAAACATAGTGAGTGACGCCATCATTAGCGATGCGATTCCAACTGCCTGCATATTTCGGATAATCTCCAGCCGCTTACTCAGTGATTGCACCTGGGAAACTACATGACTGTGTTTATAGCCACTATCGTAGTCTTTGCGGATAGTTCTAACCAGGTTAGCGACCGCAAGATAGCGGTTGGTATAGGCTAGCAGTAAGAGCGATATTGCCGGGAACAAGAGCGAGGGTGTGGTGAGTGTTATTTCCATATATTCAACTATACACTAGAAGTGTGTGCGCAAATGCGAGACTGAGAATTCCCAGTGCGCGTCGGTTTTTTTGTCGGGATTAAATATGTTCTCCGGGTCAAAGATTGTTTTTACCTGTTTAAACAAATGCATAACTTCGCGCGAATACATAAGATGTAGCCATGGCCCACGGCTCATACCGTCATTATGCTCACCGCTCAGGCTTCCACCATATTTGAGTACTAAGTTGTTAACTTCGCGCATTGCTGGTGCGAGCTTGATACGCTCAAGTTTCTTCTCAATCTTCATGAGCGGGATTACATGGAAATTGCCGTCTCCCATGTGCCCTGCAATAGTTGCCAGAAATTCATACTCATTGAGGAGCGTGCGGAGTTCTGGCAAGAACTGCGGGAGATGCTTTGGAGGCACTACCAGGTCATCGATAAACGGGGCGGTGTGCTTATCATGGACTTTGTTGCGCAATAGATTGAAGCTCTCGCGGCGCATAATCCAAAACTTACGGGCCTTTGCTTCTGTCTCGTCCTCTTCGAACAGCGCCTTGTGGCCATAGGGCCGAAGTTCTTCGCGCATATTGTGAACCTTGGCTGCAACATCTTCCGGTGATTCTCCATTGAACTCTATGAGCAAGACCATCTTAGGGATGCCTCGGAACAGCATCAATGCATCTGGGATGAGCTGAAACGCCAGCTTGAACATTCCCCACCAACCTAATGTCTTGTGGAAGAAGAAGAATAGCTTGAAGCTCAACATCAACGTGTAGTTATCAAACCCTTCAAATGTGGCTGGCTTGTGTTTGAGTACGTCGTTAATCATTTCACCCAGAGCACTCATATCGCGCAGAAATACCACTAATGTACCTGAGTACTTGGGGGCAGGCACGAGGCGGAATTTGATATCAGTCACGAATCCCAGCGTTCCTTGTGAACCAATAATTAACTGATTAAGGTCAAATATGCCTGTCTCCCGATCCCAAACGTTCCAAATGTGGTATCCCGTTGAGTCCTTGGTAACGTTCGGTTTAGCTGCCTTAATAACATCGTAATGTTTTTCGCATAGCTTGAATACTTGCTTATACATATTGCCCTCATAATCACCTTGGGCTATCTTTTTGTCGAGCTCAGGTTTAGTAAGTGGCCGTACCGTGTATTCATTGCCGTCCGCAAATACAACCTTGAGTTCAGTAACAAACTTCTCTGTCTTGCCGTGCTCCAGCGACTTCTCGCCGCCAGAATTGTTGGCGACCATACCACCAATCGTACACAAATCTCGGGAAGCTGGGAAACTCGGCATGAGCGCACCGTGTTTGAGCGTCTCTTTCTCAAAGTCCCGGTAATACACACCCGGCTGGGCGTGTGCTTCGATGGCGGAGGTTGCATGGATTTTATTGAAGTGCGGTAGCATATCCATGATAATAGACTGATTGATAGCACCGCCACTCATGTCTGTGCCGGCCGAGCGAGCCGTTAAAGAAATATGCTTGTTATGCCGCTTTTTTGCTTCGCTAGCGTACTGCACAAGCTTTTTGATGTCTTCGCTGTTTTTGGGTGCAACCACGACCTCAGGCACCAGCTCAAACATACTAGCATCGTGGCTATAGGCCTCGCGCTTAGATTTGCTGCTGTCTATTTCGCCTTCTAGGCCAAGTTTTCGTAGCTCTTCGGTCAATGTATCCATACTCGTACTAGCTTACCACAAGCGGTATGGTAGAATAGAACAAACTAGCAAGGATTATATAAGACTTGAAAAAACAGAATGTAGTTATCGTCGGTGGGGGCTTTGGCGGTGTTAAACTTGCGCTTGATTTGGTCGATGACATGCGATTCCACGTAACGCTCATCACAGACCGCTCAGACTTTCGCAATTACCCCACGCTGTACCTAACGGCTACCGGTGGCAAACGCATGATTTCTTCTATACCGCTAGATGAGCTGTTTGCAGGTAAGGCCATCGATATAGTTATCGACCCCGTGACATCGCTTGATCGTAAGCAGAAAACCGTCACTACGAAATCAAAACAAACGTTTACATATGATGCCCTAGTCCTCGCACTTGGTGTCGTGACGAACTACTTTGGTATAGAAGGACTGGAGCAATACAGCTACACCATTAAATCACCAGAAGGCGCTGAAGCGCTCAAGAAGCATTTGCACCAGCAATTGCTTGACACTCACAAACCCGACCTGAACTACGTTGTTGTTGGCGGTGGGCCAACCGGTGTGGAGCTAGCTGGCGCTCTACCATCGTACCTTAAGGCCATGGTTAAAAACCATGGCATGGGCAAGCGCAAAATTCATGTCGACTTAGTCGAAGCTGCTCCGCGTTTGTTGCCACGTTCATCCAAAGATGTATCTCGAAGGGTTCGTCGGCACTTGCGCAGAATCGGTGTACACCTGTATCTCAAAACAGTTGTCCAGGCACAAACCGCCGATGCATTGATGGTTGGCGGCAGACCTCTCAAAAGCCATACAGTAGTCTGGACAGCCGGCGTTATGAACCACCCCTTCTTTGGCGAACAAGGTTTTCAGATTGCGCCTAATCGTAAAGTGCGCGTTGATCAATTCTTGCAATCTGACCTTGGCATATACGTGATTGGTGACAACGCTGATACTCCCTATAGTGGCATGGCGCAGACTGCGCTCTATGATGGTATCTTTGTTGCGCGTAATCTCAAGCGTATCGTTAGCGATCAACAACCTAAACCATACGTCGCAAAGCGTCCTGTTTACGTATTCCCTGCTGGCGATACATGGGCCGCTGTGCATTGGGGGCCACTCAGAATATACGGGCGACCTGGCTTTTGGCTCCGATCCGTCGCAGATTTAGTAGCATATCACGACTACGAACCATGGTGGCGCGCTGGTAAGCGATGGGCAGCGCTATCCGACCGTGAAGAGTCTTGCCCTTACTGTTCGTAATCTAGTCTCGTGTGCCATTATTGGTGCGCCACTTCAGAATATCAGCATGATGACCACTAAGTAGTACAGCCGGGACCATCATGCCCTTGAATTCCTCTGGCCGCGTGTATTGTGGTGCCTCTACCGACTGGTCATCGGCAACAAAACTCTCAATCTCTGCGCTTGTCTCACCACCTAGCACACCAGGGATAAGTCGCACGACACTATCAACCACAGCCATAGCTGGTATTTCACCGCCCGTGAGTACGTAATTACCCACCGATATCTGCTCATCAACCACGCTCACGATACGCTCGTCATAGCCCTCATAGCGGCCACAGACTATGATTAGACCCTGATTGCTGTCTGCGTATACTTTGGCTTTAGATTGCACCCATGTATTGCCACGTGGCGTCATAAGCAATACCTTCGCGCTCGGGTCTTGTGTCTTAGCATACTCTACTGCGGCCATCAATGGCTCTATCATGAGTAGCATGCCATCACCACCACCATAGGGTGTATCGTCGACCCTCTTGCGTGGACCGATACCAAAGTCACGTAGGTTTATGCAGGAATAATCTGCAAGGCCGTCTTTGCTGGCCTTCCAAAGCATGGAGCTACCAAACACGCCATCAAACATTTCCGGGAACAGCGTTACAACCTGAATCTTCATCTGAACAGTCTACCTTTTATTGCTTTATTTTTCAATACGTGCCATAATTAGCATGCAAATAAACGGAGAAGACATGGCATTACGTAGCAAATTTGAGATGGGAGTGCGTGCACTCACCGCAGCAGCTGTTCTAGTAGGAGCTTCAGCACTATCTGGATGCGGGAGTGACAAGCAAGAGGCAGCACCCAAGCTTGTAGGGGCAGGCTGGACATTCGCGGCGCGTTGCCCAGACGAAACCACCCTTCAGGCATTTTACATTGAAAGCTTCAATGAGCCTGGCGAAGTTAAGTTCATGATGAACTGTATCCGGAGAAATGGTGACACGAGCATGCCAGAAGACCCCATGATGGCCGAGGGCCCTGGCGTTGAGAGCCAAGATATCCCAACTGACTTTCAGGCCGTAACACTACAGGCGGCATACGAATTTGATGTCGAAAAGTCAGCAGAGACAAGAAATCTATCAAACATTTTTCTGGTTCCAAAGCCACAATCAGTTGAGGTCCGCCTGTTCGACACTATGCTTACTGGCTATCAATTTGCCGGTGAACCATTCGTCGATCATTTCGCAGTGGGGTAAGATTAGCCCTTAAAGCCAACTAAAAACACCCGGTCAAATCGACTGGGTGTTTTTATCACATAAAGCTCCCAACATTTTGTGTGCTGGCTCGCATGAGCTGTTTGTTTTTAAGGATTTTAGTCCTCTTGGACTAGACCTGATTATATATCGAGGTCGTCGAGGTCGTCAAGTTCTGCGCGAGTCTTTGCTACAACGTCACTCTCGACTTCAGAAGCAGTCTCAAATTCTTCCGGTTCGTCATCTGCAACAGCGACAGGAGCTACAGAAGCTGTATCATCATTGGATGGTGATGCCACAGAGCTATCATCGCCTTGCTTACGGTCTGGGAATACTCCATTATCTACAATTTTGAGATTGTAGCGAGCTTCGTTTTTGGTACCCAATGCTCGGAGCAATGTTCGGAGCGATTGTGCTGTTGCGCCACGTTTACCAATTACACGACCCAAATCCTCTGGGTCAACAGTTAGCTCAAGCAACACGCCCTTGTCATCAACGCTACGTGCGATGCTGACTGCATCAGGGTTGCCTACTAGGCTTTTTACTACGAATTCTACGAACTGCTGATCAATAGTGTTACTCATCATGCCTCCAGGTTATGACTTACGCTTTGCATCAATTGTAGCAGAGTTTGTTATTCTGCTGGTTTTTCTTCGGCGGGAGCAGCTTCTTCAGCTACTTCGGCTTCGGGAGCCGGGGCGTCAGCCTCGACAGCTGGCTCTGCTACTTCTGCAGGGGCTTCAACAACTTCTTCTACTTCCTCAACGGGACGAGTGCTGCGGCGCTTGTCAGCGTTGCGAACAACGCCTTTCTTGGCACCAGCAGGAACCTTGACCCATGATGGCAACGCGATACCCTCAGCCTGCAGTAACCGGACGACACGGTCCGATGGCTGTGCACCATTGCTGAGGTAGGTTGCAGCTTTTTCTTTGTCTAAGATTATTGTTTTAGCATGTGGGTTGTAACTTCCCAGAGCGGCCACGATAGCACCGCTTGTGGGGGTACGACGTGAGTCCTGGACAACTATGCGGAACTGAGCATGACCTTTACGGCCGGTACGTTGTAAACGTATAACTAGCATGTGACTCCTTCTCCAAATAGAGATAATGTATTAATAACTAACCTGCCTATTCTACAGATATCCGCCCCTGTTGTCAACTACTTGGAACGGTAGTGTTTGAGGGCTGCTTCGGCGGCCGCGACTTGTGCGGTCTGTTTGCTTGGTCCTTGGCCGTTGCCTTTGAGCTCACCAGCCACATAGACACCGACTTTAAACACTTTGTCATGGTCAGGACCGTCTTCATCAATGACTTTATAAACAGGGGTGGCGTTCTCTTGGCTTTGTGCAAGTTCCTGCAGGTGAGATTTTGGGTCCATCCAGGATCCGGTGCGCAGAATTTCATCAAAGGTGACAAGCAAAGATTTTTCGATAAACTGCTTGGCCGCGTCATAACCTTGGTCCAAATACAATGCACCCACCACAGCCTCGTAACTATTGGCCAAAATCTGTACACGCGCACGTTCGGTACCACGCTTTTCGCCACGACTGAGTCGCAATAACGGCTCAAAGCCCAAACGTCCTGCTGCGGCACCGATGCTTTCGGTACGCACCAAGCTACTACGCCAATTCGTCAAGATTCCCTCAGGGTCATTGTAATTATTGAACAAAAACTCAGTTGAGATAAGCTCCAGAACTGCATCGCCCAAAAACTCTAAACGTTCGTTATGTACCTGAACGGATTTGCGGTGCTCATTGACATAGCTACGGTGAGTAAATGCTGTAATTAATAGCTCCAAGTCTGCAAACTCTACACCCAGGACATCTCGTGCAAATGCTTGGTATGGTGTCTTGTCCATGGTCTTACGCTACCAACTCTCGTATCTTTTTCATGGCGATGAGGAGGAGTTTACTGATATCTTCATACTCTATCTTGTCGAGTGCTTCGTTTACGGGGAACCATTTGATGCCGTTCATCCAATCCTCAGGTGTAAGGTTGTCCGTATCACCCAAGCCATGCACAAGGAAAATATCCGTCGTCATGAGCACTAGGCTTTGTTGGCGGCGATAGCGGAAATGAATCTTTCCCAAAAAGTTGAGCACTTTCATTTCTTGCAAACCAGTCTCTTCGCGAATCTCGCGCTCTGCAGTCTGCTTGGCGGTCTCGCCCTCTTCTATATGCCCCTTAGGGATTGTCCATCGGTCTTTGGCGTCTTGAATAAGGAGGATTTCTACATCAGCTTTGGTTTTGCCTCGGCGAAATATCACACCGCCTGCGGTTGGCTCGCGCACTACTTCATTGATAGCAGGCCTGCGGTGCGGCATGAATTTTTTGATACCGTGAATTGGCTTAGGCCGCTTCATCAATCACCTCTTTCTGCTCTGGCTTCTTTTTTGCTGTGCGATCTTCGGCATCAGGGTATTGCTGCTTGTGCAACGTGCCGAGCACACCGTTGATAAACTTGCTGGAATTCTCGCCACCAAATGCCTTTGCTAGCTCGACAGCTTCGTTAATAACAACTTTTGGTGGCACTGATGTTGTGTGTTGCAGCTCATAGGCACTCATACGCAAAACGACGCGGTCCATACGGGCAATCTCTGCAATAGGCCACTTAGGTGCAGCTGGCTGTAACAGCGCATCAAGTTCTTCTGCCTTGTCACTCACCCCATGCACGAGGTCACGAATAAAGTCACGGTCATCGACAGTATCGTGGTAGCGACTGATGTTACGACCCAGAACGTCGTCTAGCACAAAATCAACATCACCGCAGTCACGTCGAAACTCCTGCTCGTAGAGCGTCTGGAGAGCGATGATTCTACCAAGGTGCCTGTTGGATGCCATGACCTACCTGTAATCTTGTTTTGTTAATGTTGCCGGGACTATTTTGCAGCGCTTTTGACAGTTGCGCTGAGTTTTTTGCCTGATTCACGACGGGTCGTAAATGCCTTGACGGGGCTTTTGCCGTTGACCGCGCGTGCCAGCTTGATGACAAGATGACTACGGCGAGTGCCAGTACGGCGAGCTGAGGTTCGTTTCTTGGGTTTACCCATGGATAGCTACATTCCTTACTACTTATGCTTGATATATCTTGGAGCTAGTGTACCTCAAGTAAGACAATATTTCAAGTTGACAATTTTGTATTTATTTGTTACTGTATGTTTTATGAATTCCCTTGAGTTTGCCAACCGACCACACCAAGAATCACGTGCAAGAAATATGGGTGTAAAAGTAATGAATGCCCTCGGCACCGCTCTGGAGCTATTGGACACCGCTGCAAGTGTCGTTTGGGGCAGAATTGATGGACAAGCCTTAAGACACGAACGTGACGTACAGCTTGTTCATGATTTTGCTGTACTCCCGCTTGAGCAACAAGAGCATCGCCTCGCGCAACAAAACAGTACTGACACAGATTTGCTTTTCTACCGTCGCACACCTAGCACGTAAGCAAATCGTACCTACGCTTTGTTTCTGACAGATGCAGTTGGCCTGGGGCGACGGGTTCATCACCAACATAGGCATACGTGAGCCGTGAGCCCATAATCGGGAGCTCTACTCGAGACTGAGGCCCATATTCACCCATGGCCACTACAATAATTGGGTCGCCTTCATTTTCAAATACAAATTTCGTCAATTGCGTATAAGCCTCTTCATCATCAGCACGGGTGGCGACTTTGAAGTAATCTGCACCCTGCTCCATGGCACGATAGTAGCGGTGTTGGAGCTGGGCCGTGCTAGGCGTACCAGCAAAGTCATGCATTGACGCAATGACCAATTGCCCCCGGTCGTGAAGTTCGTGTATGAAGTCTGGCTTGCATAGTTCTGATGCTGCTTCAATATCGCAGCCGTCCGAGTACGGTGTGATTGCCCTGAATAAGTCCTTGCGTTCGTCAGCCGACCCAATCCATCGGCCACCCTCTGCTGCAATGCGAATTGTTGCAAGCACAGGAATAGAGCCATATCGTAGAGCCTGACGAAAAAGTTCTTCGTCGCTGCATGGTTGCACCTTGTCAATACGAAGCTCCGCGACACTAGCGCCAGTGACGACTTCGTTTGCGAGCACAGGCGTAAGCACTCTCTCGATTGGTACCGCAACGTGTAGCCCTGGTTGTTGTAGCTCATGGCTGAGCCTGTTTTCGTATGCTGCTATCACTAACTACACTACCAGGTTTACAAGTTTGCCGGGCACGTAAATTTCTTTGCGAATTGTTTGGCCCTCTATGAAACTTGTGACTTTTGCGTCCGATTTTGCAGCAGCCAGAATGTTTTCTCTAGTAGCGTCTACCGGAAGTTCTATATTGGCCCTGAGTTTGCCGTTGACCTGGACGACAATGCTCATCGTATCGCTCAATAGCAGTGCATCGTCCCATGTTGGCCATGATGTCAGGTGGACTGATTCTTGGCCACCCAGCTGCTCCCACAACTCTTCGGCGATGTGCGGAGCAAATGGCGCCAATAACTGTGTTATGTTTGTAAGTGCATACTGCCACGACGCACGATCAGCAAATCCATCAGTAGCTTTAATCTTGTACAAATCATTGGTCAACTCCATGAGCGCAGAAATAGCCGTGTTGAACCCCATACCACGAACATCTTCGGTGACTTTTTTGGTTGTCTTGTGTGTGGCACGCAGGATAGTCTGATTGTATTTGGCGGAATCTGTTGTTTTATCTTCGAGAAATTCTTGGGTAATCGTCCAGACACGCTGCAGGAACCTAAAGCAGCCGCCCATACCTTCGACACTCCACGCTGCTGACTGGTTCCACGGGCCGATAAATAACTCCATGATACGAATAGAGTCAGCGCCGTAACCCTGAGATATAATCTCGTCAGGAGCAATCACATTACCCCAACTCTTGCTCATCTTCCGGCCATCAGGCGCCAGAATCATACCCTGATTGCGTAGTGCCTTGAATGGCTCATCAAAATCAACAATACCAGCGTCATGCATAACCTTAGTCCACATGCGTGCGTACAGTAGATGCATTACGGCATGCTCTGCTCCTCCAATGTAATCATCTACGGGCAGCCAGAATTTGGCTTTTTCTTTGCTGAATGGCTCAGAGTCATTGTGCGGGTCGGCAAAGCGTAGGAAGTACCAGCTACTACAGGCAAAGCCATCCATGGTATCAGTTTCGCGTTCAGCTGGACCACCACAGGTCGGACAAATCGTCTTGACCCAGTCCGTCGCACCCGCGAGTGCACTGCCCTTACCAGTTGGCTGATAATCTTTGAGCTCTGGCAATACAACTGGCAGATTTTGTTCTGGCACTGCCACAGCGCCGTGCTTGGGACAGTGAATAATAGGGATAGGAGCACCCCAATAGCGTTGACGACTGATTAACCAGTCTCGAATTTTGTAGTTCACGCGCTCGGTGGCGACGCCTTCTTTGACAAAGTCTTCGAGAATTTGCTCGCGCATGGATTCTGACCTCATGCCATCATATTTACCTGAGTTGATAACCACACCCTCTGAGTGGAAGTCGCTTTCTTTGTCAGTCTGCAACACCTGACGAATCTCTAAGTCATACTTTTTAGCAAAGTCGTAATCGCGATCGTCGTGTGCTGGTACACCCATAACAGCACCTGTGCCGTAGCCCATCAGTACGTAATCCGCAGTCCAGATAGGGATAGCTTCGTGGTTAGCCGGGTTGATTGCATAGGCACCCGTAAATACGCCGGTCTTTGCTTTGCTGTCCTCTGATTGGCGCTCTATTTCGCTTTTACCCAGAGATTGTTTTATATACGCATCCACTGATTCTTTTTGCTCGTCTGTCGCAATCTTGGTAACGAGTGGGTGTTCTGGCGCCAGCACCAAGAACGTTACACCAAACTGGGTGTCGTGACGAGTCGTGAATACGGTGATTTTCTCTTGTGTGTCTTTGACCATAAAATCAACTTCTGCACCAACACTCTTGCCAATCCAGTTACGCTGCATCGTCTTGATGGCTTCAGGCCAGTCTAATTTATCTAAATCATCAACTAAGCGGTCGGCATAGTCGGTAATTTTGAAAAACCACTGTTTGAGAGCTTTTTTGGTGACTTCATTGCCACAACGCCAGCACTTGCCAGCTTCCACTTGCTCATTTGCAAGTACTGTTTTGTCTGTTTCACACCACCACTGCAGACTGTCTTTCTGATACGCAAGGCCCTTGTCGAATAGCAGCTTGAAAAACCACTGGGTCCAAC
>CALMSM010000054.1 GCA_937872425.1 uncultured Candidatus Saccharibacteria bacterium | reverse complement strand
AACGGAGGCATGGTCGGTCATATTGTCTGATTTGGTGTTTTGAATAAGTTGCTCGACTGTGATTGTCGTTACCTCGACGTCTTCTTCCAGCTCAAGTTGCTGTTTGCCTGTGGGCGTACAACCCTCCGCGATGCATACGTGCCACACAGAATTCATATACGTATCCTTGTGAAATTTGCCCAGATACTCAATGGTTCCGACCTTGTACCCGGCCTCTTCCAGCAGCTCGCGCTCAGCTGCTTGCACTGGCGTTTCGCCGTCGTCGATGAAGCCACCCGGAAGTTCGTCCATCACCAGCTCAGGCCCTGGCCTAAACTGGCGAGCAATGACGACGTGGTTATCCGGTGTAAGTGCAATCACCCCGACGAATTCTTGGCCATCAGGATGTAGCAAATCAAAGCTCGTTTTATGGCCATCTGAGCGCCGGAATGTCTTTGTCACTATTGTCCGCCAGCCCACTTTTGTTACTGTGGTTGGTTCAATTCGTTTCCAAGCCTTCATGGATACTATATCCCCAGTTGTTTACGCAAGATTTGCTGAGCAACGCTTGGGTTCGCTTGACCTTTGGAAGCTTTCATAACTTGGCCCACCAGAAATCCGATGGCTTTCATCTCACCCGCTCTGACGTCTTCGGCTGGTTTTGGATTCGCCACAATAACAGCCGCCACGATTGCCTCAAGCTCTGATGCATCAGACAGTTGCACAAGACCCCGCTCTTTGGCAAGTTGCTCTGGGTCTTGGCCACCAATTGCATCAACGAGCAAAAGCTTGGCATTGGTTGAGCTAAGCTTGTCTGACTGTACCATTTCTGCAAGCCTAGTCAGCTGACCACCAGCTGCAACCACTTGCGACCAAGATGTTACATTGTCACCGACGAGTCGCAGTACTTCTCCAGTGAGCCAATTGGCAATTGTTTTGGCTGTTTTGGTGTCATCAGCGGCTAGTTCGGCTACAAAAAGGGCCACAGATGGCTCCTCAATCAGCGTATCAATTTGTGATGTCTCAATACCGAGCGTTGCAAGTTGACTGCGGAGCTCATCTGGCATTTTGGGCATTTCAGCACGTAACTTCTCGAGTAGCGATGGCTCAAGAACAATTGGTGGCACATCTGGCTCTGGCATGTAACGATAGTCGTGAGCGTCTTCTTTGCTGCGTTGCGAGGCGGTGCGCTGCTTGGCATCATCCCAACCCCGCGTTTCTTGCACAATTGTTTGGCCCTTTTCCAGCAATTCAATCTGGCGCGTGATTTCGTATTCTGCGGCTTTTTCTACTGAGCGAAAGCTGTTGAGGTTTTTGGTTTCCGTGCGCGTGCCGAGCTCATTTGTTTTGCTAACAGAAACGTTGACGTCAAACCGCATGTTGCCGTGGAATAAATCAACGTCACTGATACCGGTATATTTCATCAAAAGATACAGTTCATGAGCGTAAAGTCGTGCCTCTGCAGCAGAATGGATATCCGGCTCGCTAACGATTTCTAGAAGTGGTGTACCGACACGGTTAAGGTCGACAAGGCTATAATCTTTGCCGGCCGGATGGGTGCTCTTGCCAGCATCGGCCTCAAGGTGCGCTTCGTGGATTCTGATACTTTTGGGCTTGCCATCAATAACGATATCAACATGTCCAGATGTGATAATCGGGTGATAGAACTGCGTAATCTGATACCCCATCGGAAGGTCGGGATAGAAGTAGTGTTTGCGATCAAACGCACTAGAAAGCTGCGGGTCTGTCTGAAGCGCGAACGCTGCACGAATGCCATACTCGACTGCCTTTTCGTTCAGAACAGGCAGTGCACCAGGCATGCCAAAGTCAATATGGTTCACAAGTGTATTTGGCGCAGCCTTGCGAGCATCGTTGCCAGCGCCTGAAAATAGCTTGGTCTTAGTGTTGAACTGCACATGGCATTCTATGCCGATGGACACAGTGTACTGTTTGATGACATCTTGGGAAATCATTCTTGTGGCTCCGGTGCACTCAAATCTTTGACATATGTTGCGTCTGGCGAGAATGCGCCAAGGTCTTTGAGCGCCTGTCTGAAACCAATCAATGCAAGCTTGACATCACGCTCACGCAGTTTAAGATTCGGCACTTCCGAGACACGCTTTGCCATATTGTGCGCTGTCCATACCATATCGTTGTCCGACAAGTTGTTCTGAGCGGCCACAAGTCGTTCTCCCATAGTCTTTCCCTTAAATCGTTTTTTCTTGAGCGCAGCGTCAAGTAACTTGTCGGCGCTAGTGATTGCGCTTGGCCAGGTAGCCTTGTCTTTGCAATAGCCCTGGAGCTCTTGCCAGCTTGCGATAAATCTGCTGACTTTGAGTTGTGGTTTGCGCCGGAGTTTGCTGGGAAGCTTCATGAAATAGCCTCCTCAAATGCCTTAGCCGCACCAAACAATTGCCTGTCTGCGCATTGTGGAGCCAACATCTGTAAACCAACCGGGAGCCCACGCACCAAACCTGCAGGAACGCTTACGGCCGGGATACCAACAAGGCTTGGCGCAACAGTCATCATATCTTCTAGGTACATTTGTAGCGGGTCTGATGTGTTGTCGCCGATATTAAAGGCCACGTTTGGCGCAACAGGACCGACCAAAAAATCAACTCGTTTGAATGCATCATTAAACTCGTTGATTAGTTTGGTTCGCACGGTCTGTGCTCTGTTGTAATAGGCGTCGTAATAGCCGCTCGTGAGCACATAGGTGCCGACCATAATCCGACGTTTGGCCTCCGTGCCAAAACCTTTGCCGCGAGCGGAAGAATAACTTGTGAGTAAATCCTTGGCGGCTACATCATGGTGGCCGTAGCGCTGACCATCGTAGCGGCTCAAGTTGCTGCTGATTTCTGCTGGGACCACAATGTAGTAAACGGCAAGTGCCAATGGCAATGAGGGGAGGCTAATTTCTTGGACCTCAGCACCAGCTTTTGCAAGAGCATCAACTGATGCCTGAATCTGGACTTTAACTTCAGGGTCAATTCCTTCGGCGAGCCACTCTTTGATTACGCCGAACTTTTTGCCCTTCAATGACGTATCAAGTTCTGTATACGGACGTGCATCACGATTGATTGACGTGCTATCTAGTGGGTCCTTGCCCGCCATGACATCTACAAGTACAGCGAGGTCATCAACGTCACGCGTCAGAAGCCCAATCGTGTCAGTGCTGCTCGCCATGGCAATAACGCCCGAACGCGAAATAAGGCCATAGGTGGGTTTGTAGCCAACGCAGCCAGACAAACTTGCAGGATGGCGACTTGAGCCACCGGTGTCTGTACCAGTAGCAAAGGGCACCATGTCTAGCACAACGGCTGCGCTACTCCCACCACTACTTCCACCGGGAACTTTGCTAGGGTCAACTGGATTTTTGGTTGTCATAAAGTCGCTGTTCTCAGTTGAAGTGCCATGTCCAAATGCATCCATATTAGCTTTTGCTACACAAATAGCTCCCTCAGCCTCGAGTTTTTCTATCGCAGTTGACTGGTATGGGGCATCAAAGCCTTTGAGAATGTTACTAGCTGCAGTTGTATCAGCACCATATACCAAGAAATTGTCCTTCGCGATAAACGGCACTCCGGCGAGTCGCCCTTGCCGCTCACCAGCAGCGACTAATTTGTCAATCTCTGCCGCCCTAGCCCTTGCCCGCTCATCAGTCAGAGCGATAACGGCATTGTACTCTCTATGCATCTCTATACTTTTGAGTGCTTGCTCGACAAGCTGAGTTGCCGTGGCTGATCCATTCGCAACTGACGCAGCAATCTGTGTAATCGGCTGCCATTGGCTCATGCGACCATCCTCTTGACTTTAAGATGGTCATTGAGCGTGTCGGGAGCAATGTTGAGGAGCTTTTGTTTGCCTGCAGTGTAGTCGATTAGCTCATCGGGCCTGGTTGCGTTCTTCAGGCCTGTCACCTGAGTGGTGGGCTCAAGCCCGGATATATCTACATCCTTGAGTTGCTCAACATAGCCAAGGATAGAGCCAAGTTCGTCTTGAAATCGAGCAATCTCATCCTCGTTTAATTCAAGCCGAGCGAGTCGGGCCATACGTAATACATCGTCACGTGTTAGCTTTGCCATTCACGATAGTATAGCAGAATAACGGGGAAGGTATCTAGTAGTCGTATACGTCGTTATCGAGATTATTGTCATCTTGATAGTCGTCATACTTACTGGTTGGGCTTTTGTATGTGCTCGGGTAGAGATCATCCAGGTATTTTTGGTAATCATCATAGGTGCACTTGCCTTTATCGTAGTTTTCGTACGTGCATTTTTCGCCTGACTTTAAAGTTGGCTTCTGGTCCTTTTTGGCTATCGCAACAGACATCGTCACGATAGCAAGGATAGCACCTACCAAGAGCGCGATGGATGCGAACCTTGCGACATACCGTGTGCCGGCTTTTTTCATAATACTAACGAGCGCAAGCCCCACAGCCGTTGCAGCAAACAATGCGGGCAGGAATACGTTCACAAAATTATCACCGTACGATGCATCTTTAGTAATCAGCGGGCTCATCAAGAAGTAAATGCTCGTAATCACAAAGCCCGTAAACCAACCGAATGCTGACACACCAGCCAACACAGTGAACACTGTACGTGCCTTATGGGAAGCAACTGTTGAATCTTTGAGCTCCTCGGAACGGACACGCTTGGACAACGCATAATACAAAGGGCCGAACACGATAAACGCTACGACAGCGCTTAAACCGCTGGCCGTCGATAGCCCAGCGACATCACCAGCAGTTAGTAGGTTGCATATCGAAAAAATCATCAATATAACTGATGTCACCAGGCCAGAGAGACTGGCAATCATGAGCAAATATTCGGTGATGTAGTGCGTTGTACCGCCCAATACATCTGTTAGTTTTGATTTTGTCGATTTAGAAACGGGTTGATCATCCATGATTTCGACTCCTTATTTATCCTCATCCTAAGCCGCGGTAGTTTTAATGTCAACTGAGTTGTCCACAGTAACAAAATCCTCGCTTTACAAACCGTAATGGTGGTTATACGATATGCATAACCGTTCTGACGCAAGGAAGCAACCATGAGTAGAGCCCCGATTAAACAATTAAGCCCAGAGATAATCGATGCGGCTTTTTTCGACACTAGTCATTTTGCACAATCCGAGAGCGGACTTTTTTTGGCGGAAGCTATTCTGGCCCACGACGAAGCTTACCAAGCACTTGGCGAATACCCCGTAAAAGTCGTAAGCCGAACCACCCACAAAGACCCAGAAACCGTCCCTTACGGAGAGATTCGACAAGAAACTGTTCGCTACAGTGATGGCGCTGTCCGACTTGCAACAATCACTACACCAAACCAGGATTACCGAGGAGAGCGTGGCGTTAGTCCCTACGTGATGTCGTCTGGTGACCCCTGGATAACTGGCCCTGATGGGTTGAATCGTATCAAGATTGAGCAATACACCGAAGCAGGGTTCGGCGTTGTATGGCAACACCACCAGGGTCGGCATGCGGTATGGCCTACTTCCCGGGCACGGGTCCAGACAATGGCGCGTTTCTTGTCAAATAAAAGTGTGGGTCGCTCCGCCTACCATGACCATGCCTTGCTCGACGATCTGGATGGCACTGTAGACTTCCGAGTTGACCACACAATTCGTGAAGGTTTTTCGCGTAGCGCCATGGCCGGCAAAGCCTACATAGCATTATGTAAAAAGTTTGGACGTGTAAACGTATGGGCAGATTTAGACGCCGATTGTTTTGAGCATTCACTAAACCCAGCAGAACTGTTACACACCGGTGCCAGACAGCTTGTTGGAGAAGCGACTGGGCTGGCTAGACTCATTTATAGACTGACGAACGAAGCCCTTGAAACCGGGGACAACTCGATGCTCGAAAAACTAGCAGGTACGTTCGACGCCCACCCTTTGAACATGATTCATGAGGCAGCATGGATACCGCTCCTTATTAACGGGGACTCTGGCGCGTTGGGCGCGGCGATGCCACTGGATGCGGCCGGGGTTAACACACTATTCAGCCGTGATTGGATGTCTCAGTCTGCGTCAGTGCTTGACCAACAATCTGTGCGTCCATTTTTTGAAGTCTTACACGAGGATGGCCCGCATATCTACGGTGCATACCCAGAGTATCTGGACAAAAAGTTACTCCGATTTGATAAAGTCATGACCTACATGATATTGAACGATATGAGCCTGACCGGTATTCGCCCTAGTGACGTTGTCCCTGAACTGGCCGCGTGCAATGGGCAATCCCTTGAAGTGGCTGCATAGCTAGAGTTTGGATTGTATGTCTGTGATGATGTCCCGAAGTTCGGCTGCTTGCTCAAACTGAAGATTGGCAGCGGCTAGATTCATCTGGGAGGTCAGGTCTTCGATAAGACGTGCGTATTCATCCTTTGGTATTTTCTTGAGGTCTAGCTTGGCCTTTTTGGCTTCCTCTGGAAGGTCTGGACGCATGCCCTTCTCTATAGCTTTGGCTATGCCGGTGGCGGTGATATTGTTATCTTTGTTGTGCTTTTCTTGAATCGCACGTCGCCGATTAGTTTCGTCAATTGTGCGTTTCATGCTCCCCGTAATCTTGTCCGCATACATGATTACCCTACCCTCAACATGCCGAGCGGCACGTCCTACAGTTTGAATAAGCGCTGCTTCGCTGCGTAGGAAACCTTCTTTGTCAGCGTCCAAGATTGCTACTAACGATACCTCTGGCAGGTCAAGCCCTTCTCGCAGTAGGTTGATACCCACCACAACATCATAGACACCCAACCGGAGGTCACGCAGTATGTCGGTGCGGTCAAGCGTATCAACATCGCTGTGCAGATATGTTACTTTGATGTTCAGCTCTTGCAAGTACTCCGTAAGATTCTCAGACATACGCTTGGTGAGTGTGGTAACCAATACTCGTTGGTGTTTTTTGATACGGTCGCGAATTTCAGCGATAAGGTCATCCACCTGACCATCAACGGGTCTAATCTCAATTGTTGGGTCGATGAGACCCGTTGGACGAATAACCTGCTGGGCAGGAGCTGGGCTGCGCGATAGCTCGTATTCGCTGGGTGTAGCACTAACGTAAATCACCTGATTGACGTGCTTCTCAAACTCAACGAAGGTTAGGGGGCGGTTATCGAGTGCACTCGGCAGCCGAAATCCATAATCTACCAATGTTTCTTTCCGAGCACGATCGCCATTGTACATACCCCGTACCTGCGGAATCGTCATATGAGACTCATCAATTAGCATCAGATAATCATCCGGGAAATAATCGAGCAACGTTGCAGGTTGATCACCGGGCTCACGGTTGGTCAGATACCGAGAGTAGTTCTCGATACCTTTCACGAAACCCGTCTCTTCCATCATTTCCAGGTCAAACCGAGTTCGCTGAGCCAAACGCTGCGCCTCAAGCAGTTTTCCTTCTTTCTTAAACGTACCGAGGCGTTCATCCAGCTCTTTTTCTATCTCAACGAGCGCGAGCTTGAGCTTTTCCTGCGGCGTGACATAGTGACTAGATGGAAAAATCTTGATAGAGTCCGGTTTTTTAAGTATCTCACCTGTCAAAGGCTCAATCTGGGTAATCCGCTCGATTTCATCACCAAAGAATTCCAGTCGATAGGCAACTTCTTCACCGGCTGGGAACACGTCCACGACATCGCCACGCACACGGAACGTACCACGATGAAAGTCGACATCATTACGCTGATATTGGATATCCATAAGTTGACGGAGCAGTTTATCCCGTACCCTTCGCTCGCCGACGGATACCTCAACAGCCATCCCCCCATAGTCATCCACAGAACCAATGCCATAGATACAGCTGACGCTTGCAATAATAATTACATCTTTGCGACTCAAGAGTGAATCAGTTGCTGCGTGACGCAAACGGTCGATTTCTTCGTTGATTTGGCTATCTTTCTCTATATACGTATCGGAGCGAGCGATGTAGGCCTCGGGCTGGTAGTAGTCAAAGTAGCTGACAAAATAGTGTACTGCGTTTTCAGGGAAAAAGCTCCTAAACTCACTATATAGCTGTGCCGCCAATGTCTTGTTATGACACAGCACAAGGGTAGGCCGCTGAACTTCTTGAATGATGTTCGCCATAGTAAACGTCTTGCCGCTCCCTGTTACGCCAAGGAGTGTTTGCTCGTGCTCTCCGTTGTTCAGGCCCGTGACAAGCTGTTTAATAGCAGCAGGCTGGTCGCCTGTAGGTTTGTAGTCGGAGGTGAGATTGAACAATTGAGTCATCCTACCATCGTAGCAAACATACTACTCCAATGATAGATTAACCAGCACGGTGAGGTGGCTTGACATCTATAAACCAGTGCTCCTCTTTGTCTAGTTGGTCTTGGACATCTTTGAACTCCGCATCGAGTATATCCGTAATCCTTTGCACGAGGTTCTCGGGGTTTTCGTCAAATATCACTTGGTAGCCCTTGGGGGGACTAAGTACGCGCATGAGCTCAGGGATAACATCAGCCGTGCCACCGCTATCGATAAGTACACCGCATGGTTTATGCGCTTCGAGTGCAGTTACAAACTCATGAAGACTCCCAAATCTCCCGCCGATTGTTATGACCGCGTCAGAGGATTGCGTCAGATAGCTATCGCGTCCTACGTAATCCATGCCTGTATAGCTAATAAAGTCAAAATAACTATATGGCAATCTGTACTTGCGTAGATGTTCACGAACACCCCCTGCTGGCGAGAAACCGATACTCATACCGCCCGCCTCTTTGGCGCCCTTCGCTGCATAGAATGGAAGCCCCACTGTTGCGCCCGTTGTAGTTACATGCCCACGCTTGGCAATAGCGGCGCCAACACGCTCAGCTAACCGCTTGCCTGACTCGACAGTATCGCCAGATGCTGCGCCTGACACGCAAATAGAATATTGAAGCTTCTGTTGTTGAGATATGGGTTTCATGAAACAAATTCCAAATCAGCGCTAAACGACGGCTCGGCGATTGTTTGCTCATCCAGATGCTGGAGCAACTGACGCTCCAGGGACCGTTGCCCTACATACCGTACCAAAAGTTCGTTCCACAATGAGTCACGTAAGTGATAGTTGAGCCGCTGTTCGTACGGTACATTGTTAAGCAAATTGAGTACTACATCCATGAGGTTGAAGCTAATAGCACCGCTCGGATGGCTTACCCCAATGTAGTCCAGGTCGTGCCAGAAATGAAGCGCTGGCTCAAATCGATACAAGACATGCTCTGCCTTGCGGTAGGCCATGTCTTCTGGTTGGATATGCGGCTCAAACACTTCGGGGTGTAATATCCGGGTGGTGGTTCCGTAGTAACGATGCACGATACGCCAATGCACAGGTTGTCCAGCCATGTGGACATGCGCAGATTGTTGTGATGTCGTAATGTCACGTATTTTCTGGCCAAAACCGGGCATTAACTGGTGGAACTTCAGGTATGTACTGTGTGTGCGGATTTCGTTGATGTTGTGCAACACCATCATGAATGTTGCCAACGTCAGACCGTGCGCACCCCTGCTTGGAAGCGGGGTAATAACGACATTACCAGCTTCAGGTGAATAGAAAATGTTGGTGTGGCGCTTTGCGGCTATATCTTGCACAATGGCTGACCATTTGAGTGCATCTAGGTACTGCACCTCGATGTCGCGTTGTTCAAAATCTGTCGGAGAAAGTTTTGCGCATTGTGCATCAAACTTCTCGTGCCACTTCTCACTCTCTATGTGTCTCGCGATATTGAGGAGCAGTCGTGCTGGCTCACGCTTGAGCATTGACTCGAGCGAGCGATAACGCAGATCATGCATCAGCTGCTTGGGCGGGGTTGCCTTAAGGAGTTTTTTGATTGTGCTGCCTTTTATGACCCATGCGTGACGGGGCATATGAAGTTTGTTGATTATCCCCACTACGGTCGATATGACTTCGTCAGCATTCGTGCAATCTTGTATGCCAAATCGCTTGGCTAGAAACTGATCATGCAAATCGGCAAGACTCAACAGGCTGCGGTAAAGCTCATTTGCCGTCGTATCGTTTGGGTCAAGGCCGAGCTCTCGCACCTTCATGTGCAGCCGACCATAAATCTCCCCTGTTAGACGTATATCTATGCCCGGCGCACCACTCGCTCGCTCAAGACGATGTACGACTTCACTGACAATTTGCTTGTCAGCTCCCACCAGTTCTGCGATTAATTTACACACGGTTCTTTGTTCACCCTCTGTTATATCTAGTCCAAGCATACCACCGATGTATCACCAAAGTAAATACGCTAACGCTTGCGTATGCGACGAGGGCAACGTAAAGTGTATTGAAATGAGCGTCACAGAACATCCATGCCTTGCAATGCATCGAGCACAAGGGCTCCAACGAGAAGCAGATTTGAATACAGCAGCCCGCTATCATCTGTCGATACCTACGGGGGCGCTAATTGCTGCGACCGAGCCCAACTGGCCTGTTGCCATTACTGAAGCTGTACTATGGAGAACGGACGCACAGGACGGAGCAAAGGCTACCGAAGCACGCGATATCTATCCAGAACTGCCTCGTACCCGCTGGTCGCATCTTGACCCTGCGGCAGATAAACGAAAATATTACTCAACCATGGCCGGATGCATCATCCGAGCAGTTCGAGACGGTGACGCCGAAACAGCTGTCGTGTTGGGGGTAAACACCGGTGTGTCTATTGCTCGCGATATAGCGATGGCAAGTGACCGTAAAAAAGCCAGGAGCCTCGAGATTGATACCGATGCAATCAAAATTAACAAACGGAAAACACAACTACACGCCATGGGTCAGATTGCACTTGTGTCACCACTATCCCGGAATCGGCTCTTTAGGCGCGCCGCCTTAGCAACAATCTCAACGGGTACCGTGCTAGGAGTAGCGGGTCGGCAACAGTACAGCGCAGTCGTGAAACAATCTATGGCCGATAAAGTCTAAATCTGCTGTGCTATGTAGTTTTTGGGGGCTTTTTTGAGGAATGCTTCAACTTTATCTTCACTTAGAAGCCCAGCTTGAGCACCCATCTGCTGAACCACGCTCATGGAGTTAATCGGTGCCCACTGAAGCGCCCCTTCGAGCGTATTGCCTTTGATTAGCGCGGCAACAAGCGTAGAAGCAAATGCGTCGCCCGCACCAGTTCGCTCTACCGGTGGTGCTGGGTCTGGGTATGGTGGCATACTAAATTTGGTGGCGCCGTCAGACGCATACGCTCCTGCTGGCCCATCAGTCAGAATAACCACCTTGGGACCTAACTTGTGCAAGGCATCAATTAGCCCGGAGACGTCCTTGTAGTCCCCGCCCGTTACTAGCACTGCTTCTTCGCGGTTTAAAATCAGCACTTCAGTACGTGCGTACAGTGCCTTGAGTTTTTCGGCACCCGCCTCAAGCTGAAATGTACCTGGCTGGAATGCTAGTTTAACCTCAGGGTTATCCTTGAGCCAATCCACAACCATATCGTGGTATTTCTCCAGCGCATTTTTGCTGATGGAGCTAAAATAGAGCCATTTTGGTACATCGCCAACTGCGAATCTCGGCCACTGGTAATTGTACTCTTCGTGTTTGATTAATATAGTGCGCTCTTCTTTATACCAAAGCACGTAGTGGTAATTGCTGATTTTGCCCTTGTTGATACGCACAAATCGAGTATCAACGCGGTTTTTCTCGAGTGCGTTAATGATATCTCGTCCGTACATGTCACTCCCAACGTTACTGACAAGCCCACTGTGGATACCAAGGCGTGCAAAACAGACAGCTGCGTTGGCTGCATTGCCGACGCCTTCAATCACCTCTGCACTCTCAAAGGGCACCTTTGAACCAAACGGCATAGCAATCCATTTACCGAACTCGTTGCTATACGTGTGCGCACGGTTATCAAATAGCTTGATAAATGCATCAGTTACAACATCACCGACCGATAATACTTCTAGCGCCATACCCACCCTTGTTTATTACTTATGCTTATCATACCTAGACTACCGTGTTGGCGCAAGTCTATATGTGCGCCTTGCCAGCGGCATTGAACATGTCAATCTTGTCCTCAACGACCGACTGTACCGCTTCAATTACCTGCGACATAAGTTTCACAACCGCATACTCTGTCTTGTTCTCTGCCAGCACCTTCTCAAGTGTTTCTCGGTAGGCAATACGCATGTCGGTATTGATGTTGATTTTGCTCACTCCGACCTTGACCGCATCCACAAAGTAATGACCCGGTGTCCCGCTACCACCATGTAGTGAAATATTACAGCTAATGGCTGCTCGAACTTTGGTAAGTAATTCTATATCAAGCTTCTTTGGTACGGGGTACTTGCCGTGAAGGTTGCCGATTGCCGCCGCAAATGTATCAATGCCTGTGGCTTCGACAAATGCTTTGGCGCTTTCGGGAGTGCTAAATGTCTTTTTTATAACTTCGTAATCCATGGCTTCTGCAAACACGTTGCTGCCGCCACCAAAGTAGTGCGGCTCGCTCTCAACCAACGCGCCAGTCAGTTTGGCATATTCCACAATTTGTTTTGTTTCGGTGACAATCTCTTCAACAGTAGCGTTTTTACGCGCCTGGCTTATATCTATGTGAATGAACTCAAAGCCTGCCTCGATGCCAGCAATTGCAGCAGCGACTGTCGGACTGTGGTCAAGATTTATATACATCTCAACGCCGTATTCTTGTTTGTAGTTGTCGACCATGTCCCGAACATTTTCGAGGCCGAGTGCATCAACCTCGCCCTGACTAATCTCAATCATGACCGGGGCATTTTTTGCTTTAGCAGCGCGAGCAATGGCAATTAAGGTGTCTTGGTTGTCGATATTGAATGCGCCAATCGCAAAGTGCTCTGCTCGGGCTCGCTGCATAGCTGCACGTGCTTTTTGGCAGTTTTCTCGCATTTGATCTAGTGATAATGCCACGTCTAGGCTCCTTGCTTATGTTTCATAATGTCATGCGCTGCAAGTACGATGTGTTTGTCAGTCAAGCCATGGTGCTGGAGAAGCTCAGCTGGGTCACCAGATTCGCCAAATCGATCACGCACACCCATGCGTTTTAGCCGAGTAGGGAGTTCTTCGCCAAGTAATTCCGCTACCGCGCCACCAAGCCCACCGTTTATCTGAGCCTCTTCGACCGTAATTACCAGCCCTGTTTTTTGAACACTTCCGAGTATCGTCGCCGCGTCAAGTGGCTTTATGGTTGGGCAATGGATTACCTCGGCCTCTATGCCGTCCTTAAATAGTTTCTCTGCAGCGATAAGTGCAGGATATGTCATGGCTCCCGTGGCAATGATTGTCACGTCAGTGCCAGGACTCAATACGTATGCTTTGCCGATTTCAAAGGGTGTATCTGGCGTCGTGAAAACAGGGAGAGGCTCCCTCGCAAGCCGAATATAGTTAGGTCGTTTATCCACGGCCATGGCTATTGTCATTTTCTCGGCCTCTACGGCATCGGCCGGGGCCATCACGACCATATTTGGCATCGATCTCATGAGTGCAATATCCTCAAGAATCTGATGGGTCGCACCGTCTTTGCCTGTGAACAACCCGGCGTGTGCTCCGACGATTTTTACTGGCACATCGTTGAGGGCGATTGTCGTACGAATCTGTTCCCAGTTGCGACCAGGACTAAATGCAGCGTACGACGAGACAAACGGAATCTTTCCCATTGCAGCCAGGCCAGAGCCAACCGTTACGAGGTTCTGCTCAGCAATACCCATTTCTATAAACCTATCCGGAAAAGCATCACGGAACATGCTTATTTGGGTTGATTCCGTGAGGTCTGCACAAGCGGCAACGACATTTATGTCCCTCCGACCTGCCTCGACTAGACCGCGCCCAAATCCCTTGCGATTCGGCTCAAGTACTGGGTTGTGGATGTCTTCAATAAGCGTACGATGCGGCATAGAATTATTGCCCGTCCTTTAGTTTAAGATTGATTGATATCTGGTCTAGAATTTGAGTATTCAGGTCTGCTGAGAAAGCTGGGGTTGGACAATAGAATCGAAGTCCAAGAGTGTACCCATTAGCCTGTCGTACGCTCATAATGACTTTCTGCTCACTCAGCTGCGTGGAGACCGTATAGGCAGATGTTTTGAACTCCAGTTTTTTAGTGCTGCCCTTGACAGCCATCGGTTGTGTACCATCCACAACATCCGCAACGGTCGCTGTTTCCTGCAATCTTTTCAGTTCTGCAGCGATTACATCTGTGGTACCCTTTTCGTCCGTGCTGCCATCTGTTTTTTGCGTGGTTGATGCAGTGTAGTAGAGTTTGCAACCACCTGTGTGAACAATCACATTCGTACTCTGTGCACCGTTAACGACATCTGGCTTCCACCCGTCTGCCGCTGAGGGGATATTAAACGTTGGCGCTTCTGCTAGTAATACGTCATTCGTCAGCTTAATTACAGCATCGTCACTAGTAGAGTTTGGCTCTGGGCTATCAGCAATGGTGTTGGTTGGTGTTGGCGCAGGTGTAGGCTTTTTGCGGGTGAGCATATAGCCAGTTCCACCACCAGCACCAATTAAAACTAAGAGAATAACTAGGAAAAGGATTAATTTCTTGTGAGATTTCTTGGCTGGGACTGGCTGCGAACCACTTGGCTGTTCGTACATGAAGGCCGCCATATGTGGCTGATACTGTTGGGCCGATTCGGGTGCGGCTGGGGCTGGCGGCAAATTGGGCTGGGGTTGCGCGGTAGTTTGCTCAGGCGGAACTGGCTGTTGTGGGGTGATTGGCTGGGGTGGCTGTTGATTTGGGTCCATGCTTCGCTCCTGTCTTACTCGTGTTCAGACGTTATCTTACCCTTGAGTGTGCGTAGCTCATGCAGAGCCTTTATCGCTTGCTCGTGGTTCGGGACACCGACACCCGGGGCGCCACCATGCCAGTGGAAGTCGTACTCCATGAAGTCAACGCCTTTGCCTGGAATTGTGTGCGCAATAATCATAACGGGTTTTTCTACGACAGCGCGTGCCATAGCACACGCATCAATAAAGTTTTCTATATTGTTGCCGTCCACCTCGAGCACGTGCCAGCCAAAGCTCTCCCACTTGCCCTTAAGGTCTTCTAATGGCATGACTGATTCGGTAGGGCCATCTATCTGGATGTTGTTTCGATCGATAATTCCAATGACGTTATTGAGATTATATTTGCCGGCGAGCATTGCTGCTTCCCAGATGTTGCCTTCATTGAGCTCACCATCGCCCATCACCACATAAACCCACCGGTGCATATCTTTATTCATACGCATAGCGAGCGCCATACCAGCGGCTTGGCTTAGTCCGCAACCCAGGGGGCCGCTGGTATGCTCAAGCCCGGGCAGCTTCAGCCGTTCCGGGTGGCCTTGCAAACGCGAGCCGAATTGTCTCAGCGTCATGAGCTCCTTTTTATCAAAGTAGCCAGCCTCCGCCATGGCGGCATATCGGACAGGTACACAGTGGCCATTGCTCAGCAGCAAAATATCGCGTTTATCCCAGTCTGGCTTGGCAGGGTCATGTTTCAAAACATCAAAATAAAGTGCCGCAAAGATGTCCGCAAGCCCCAAAGGCCCAGCAGAGTGGCCTGACTTGGCATGCTCCAACATCCGTATGATGTCCTGACGTATATCATACGCCTTGCGTTCAAGGTCTTCGATGGTAAGTTTTTGTGTTGTAATCATAGTGTTTTTTCTTGTACTAACGTTTCCATTTTAGCATATGCGGCTTGCGGATCCGAAGCACTTTGTATATACCCGCCGACATTAAGCACGCTTACACCTGCGTCAATCAAAGCACTAGCATTCAAATCATTTATACCACCGTCCCAAGCAATGTCAGCGTGTGAGTTCCGTTCACGTATTCGACCGATTTTACTCAAAAGTATTGTATTGGCCTCGCCACCGTGGAACCCCAGATGGCCAGAGAAGATTAACACTTGATCTGCCGCCTCTAGAATGCCACCAACGGCATGTACTTGCGTCTCGGCAAGTAGCGCAACGCCCACATTTACTCCATGACTATGGAGTTCATGAGCCATACCAACCAAATCGCCCTCTGCCTCAGCATGAACAATAGCCAAGTGAGGTTTTAAATCGATAATCTCCTGCGTGTGTTCGGTTGGCGACCGATACATAAGGTGCAAGTCTGCCAACATCGTTTCTGGCCACCAAATCTCTGGTAACGTTGGTGATGTTGTTGGTGCGAAGACACCGTCCATCAAATCAATGTGCACTCTATGGGCAAATGGCGCAAGTCGTTCAATCTGCTGACGATACTCATGGCGATCTGTTGCAGTGACGGTGGGACAAATAGCAATCATGACTATAGTGGGCTATCTATCTTTTTGATACGTCGTATATGGCGCTCGTCACGAGAGAACGGAGTTTCGACCCAGATTCTCACGGCTCGCTCAATATCGCGCCAGGCCAAAAAACGCGTACCGAGACTCAAGACATTGGCGTCATTATGGCGGCGGCTCAGCCGTAATATTTCGTAGTTGTCTTGAGCCTCTGTGCCCATCGCATCAACCGGACCGGTCGCAATAGCAGGCCCATAATAGACCGCACAGCGTACTCCCTTGACCCTATTTGCGACAATCGCCTCGCCTTGACCACTCCCCCCATAAATAATCGCCAACTGGCAGTCACCCTTTGCAACCGCATGGGCCGCTGGATAGATGAAATCAGGATAGTCGTCGCCGGAGTCAAATAGTGTTGGACTGAAGCTAACACATTCGTGCCCCATCTCGGTAAGTAGCTTTTTAAGCTTATCGATGTTCTGAAACCCGGCATGGTCTGTACTTACGGCGATACGCACAATCTGCTCCTAATCTTTCGCTGGCTTGGCGTGAAGCATACGGCCTACATCAGCCACTTGCTCAACAAGCCGGTTGCTATAGCCCCACTCGTTGTCGTACCACACGACAACTTTGGCTAGATTACCAGCCACTACGTTTGTCAAAAGTGAGTCGACAATCCCAGAATGACTATTACCAATGTAGTCACTGCTAACAAGAGGCTCGTCGTTAATGTCCAGAATGCCCTGGTAGAATGGCTGCTTGGTTGCTTTGCGAAGCACGTCGTTGATTTCTTCTTTTGTTACGTTTCGTTTGAATAGAATAGTAACGTCACTGAGCGATACGACTGGAGTTGGAACACGTACACTCAGCCCATCGAACTTACCAGCCATGGCTGGTACAGTCTTTGCAACTGCGATAGCAGCACCCGTTGTTGTGGGAACAATGTTTTCTGCAGCATTTCGTGCTTCGCGCAAATCTTTGCCAGGAGCATCCTGGAGTTTTTGGCTCGCAGTATAGCTATGGACTGTGGTGAGCATGGCTTTTTCGATGCCAAATGCCTGGTCCAATATAGACATGACCGCCGCAATGCTGTTGGTTGTGCAACTTGCGTTGCTAATAACTGGTGTGCATGTGGCCAACTTGTCCTCGTTAGCACCTAGCACAATGGTATCGACGCCATCACTCTTGGTTGGCCCAGATATAACAACTCGCTTGGCACCCGCAGTGATGTGCTTTTCCGCACCTTCTTTGTCGGTAAAGAAGCCAGTAGACTCTATGACCACGTCGACTTTCATGTCCTTCCATGGCAAAAGTGCAGGGTCTTTTTCGGCCAGTACTTTGATCTTGTGGTCGTCCACAATAATGTCAGTATCATCAAATGTTACAGTATGCTCATAGGTTCCGTAGTTACTATCGTGCTTGAGTAGATGAGCCAATGTCTTGGTGTCGGTCAGGTCATTGACGGCAACGATTTCACAATCTGTCCGATCAAATGCGATCTTAAATGCGTTTCGTCCGATACGCCCAAATCCGTTTATTGCAATACGTGTTTTCATGTTTATGGCCACCCTCTTTTAGCGTTAGCTTTTCAACAGTTATTGTACGGAGTTGTTACCTGAAGCGCAATACTTATTGATTACGCTAAGACGGCGCGTGCGGCCTTGTTCAGACTGGCAAACACATCGGGTGCAGCCGCCAGGAAGTTGTGGTTTTTGTAGTCATAAGTTGAGCCGTCTAAGCCTGCACCGATATTTCCGACTACCGCGCCGGCTTCTTCCATCAGTAGTGCGCGTGGCGCGTAGTCCCAGTCGCCGCCTCCTGTATTGTAGGCCAGGAGTACGTCAATCTTGCCTTCTATGGTCTTGAGCCAGTCACCGCTTACTCTGTATCCACCAACCAATCCACGCACAGCTTGTAACAGCTTCGCGTTCTCTTGTTTGTCCAGTGGACAGCTGAGTTCTACAAATGAGTGACTGGCTGGACGGTCACTCACATGTACCGGCTGGCCATTTTTGAATGCACCGCCGCCACGACGCGCAGTAAAAAGATCGTCAGTCATAAACTGATAAACAACAGTCATGACAATCTGGCCGTCCGAAATTAAGGTCACCATGTTTCTCGTGCCTGTAAGGCCCCTTACAAAATTCTCGGTGCCGTCGATGGGGTCAACCAGCCAAAATGTCTCAGTATCACCTTCAGCACCTTGCTCCTCGCCCACGATACCGACTTCTGGAGCAAATGCAATCAGCGTTTTGCGAATCTCCGTCTCGACGAAATCATCAAGCATCGTCACAATTGTTTTGTCTGATTTAAAGGTGGCATCAATATTACCGAAGGCTTTAAGAAGCATGGGTC